>CAJXKB010000003.1 GCA_913055825.1 uncultured Bacteroidota bacterium | reverse complement strand
ATCCTGAACAGGTTTAAAGGATTGATATCCCACAGTCCCACATTCTTTAATGCCTCTTTGATTTTATCCGGAATGGTTTCGGGATGCATCTGCTGCTTAAACGTGGGCAAAATGATCTTTTGCTCTTTAAAACGCTTCACCGCATTGTTTAATGCTTCTTCGTTGACTATCCGGTCTGATAAATGTATCATGTTTGAATCTATTTAAGTTTATTTGTTGTTGCAAAGGTAAATATATAATCAAATATTCTAATAAAATGAAATATTTAGGTAAAATAAACCATAAATATTAAAAGTTAAAGAAATATCATATATTTGCAGTGAATAATGTTGTGTTCTTTAGAAAAAAGTAACTGTGCGCGGATCAGCCGCGATGTTTTTTCAATATAATATGAACGCCCAAGTGTTCATAATACGATCTTTTAATTCAATAAAAAAACAGGCTTATGAAACCGATTGATGAAATAGATTTAAAACTTCTCAACCTCCTGCAGGATAACAGCCGGATTACCATTCGCGAACTTTCGGAAAAACTATTTTTATCGACTACTCCCATTTACGAACGAATAAAAAAGCTGGAGAAAAGCGGATACATCAGGCAATATATCACACTGATTGATCCTAAAAAGATTGACAAAAAATTAATTGTTTATATTTCGGTAATTTTGAATAAGCACACCCGCGAAGCCGTAGAAGCTTTCGAGAAGGAAGTCAACATACTGGATGAGGTGATGGAATCGTACTACATTTCGGGTAATTCCGATTTTCTGTTAAAGGTTTATTGCAAGGATATGGATGATTATCATCTGTTTATTGCTGAAAAGTTTTCAATTATCCAGAATATTTCACAGTTCTACAGTTCTTTTGTGCTCTCAGAATCGAAAGTATCGTATCATTTTAAACTCTAAGCAAGCTCCTCAACTTCCATTCAACCAGAAAACGCATCCCATTACGAGAAGCTTAAATGTTGCGCCCCTTCGAGGATGACACGCATTCGAGCGGCTTCTCCAAGTGTGATTTCAGTATTTTGATCGCTTAAAACTTCCACATCAATGACTCTAAAATCGGTTTTATTTAGATCAATTTTTACCATTTCATTCTCAAAGCGATAAAAATCTTTTCCCAAGTGCAGGGAATAGTTGGTTCCCTGTTTTTTCCCCATTAAACAAAGGTCGTTTCCCGATTTTTCAAGATAATACCCTTCATCAGCCTCATCAAAAGAGGTTTTTGTAAGAAAAATTTGCGGCTTTTCTTTGTAAGGGGCACTCTGGGTAGGACAAAAAGTTCCACAGTTGCCGCATTCATTACAGAAATTATCAATGTTCAGAATTTGGATGGTTTGTTTCACTTCAAAAGGCTGATCTTCATCAATTTTGACTTCCGAACCGTTGATTATAATTTTCTGAAGCCGGTAAGATACCGGAACAATTTCGTAAGAATAATTGGCAAAATTAGGACAAACGGTTGTACAAATATTACAAACCTCATCGCAAAGTAAACAGCGTGAAGCCTCGTTTTTGGCCTGTTGTTCCGTGAAAGTTTCAGTAACCAAGCTGAAATTCTGCCGATCGTTTAATGCCAGTTCCCTGGGGTGTTCACCAAAAACGCGTTGCGACTTCTTTTTCATTAAATCGCTTACTGATTGCTGTTTACGTGTAATTTCGGAAGCAGCAAGATGTCGTGTATCAAAATCAATATGTGAGCGATCAATGATTTCCTGTGCCATTTTCCGCCCGTCGCCCACGCCGGTAATGAGGGTTGCTGCGCCGTGTTTGGCATCGCCCCCGATAAATACATTTTTGATACGGGTTTCATAACTGTTTTTGCCGGTTTCAAGCAATTTCTCATCCACAAAAGGAAAAGCCGGTTTTTGTCCGATGGCGGGAATGACCGTATCAACAGCCAAATCAAATTCAGAGCCCTCGATGGGTATCGGACGGGCACGTCCGCTGGCATCTTTTTCGCCGGCTTTCATTTTCAGACAGGTAAGAGAAATGATTTTTTCATTTTCGGTATTTATTTTGACCGGGGCTGCCCATTCGATAAATTCAATTCCTTCGGCCATAGCATCGGTAATTTCCTGATACACAGCCGGCATTTCCTGAATACTTCTCCGGTAAACGATGGTCACTTTGCCCGATTTGCCCACAAGGCGATACGCAGTGCGGGCAATATCCATGGCTGTGTTTCCACCCCCAATGACCGCCACATGCGATCCAAAATGCTGCAAATTTCCACGCTTGGCTGCTGCCAAAAATCCCAACGGTTGTAAAACACCCTCCGCTTCAACACCTTCAATCATCAATTGAGGAATTTCCTGTGCTCCGGCAGCAATCACCACATAATCGCTGGATGCCTTGAGTGATTCAAAGCCTTGCTGTTCTATTTTATGATTATAATGGATTGTTACACCCAACTTTTCGATGGTCTCCACATCCAAATCAACCGTTTCGTCGGTGATTCTGAATTTGGGAATTACCCACGACACCATGCCTCCGGCCCTCGATTTGGCCTCATAGACATCTACTTCAAATCCGGCCTGGCGCAAAAAATAGGCACATGATAACCCCGTGGGGCCGGCGCCTATGATGGATACTTTTTTATCATTCGATTGTATCACTTTTGTTTCCGAAACAGTTTTGTGCTTGTTATGCCATTCTACCACAAAACGTTTGATGTCGCGGATAGCCAGCGATTCGTCATAATTGATTCGCGTACATTTGGTTTGGCACACATGGTCGCAGACCATTCCGGTTGAATTGGGAAAAGGATTGGTTTTGGTAATCACCTCATACGCCTTCTCAAATTCACCCCGGGCAGTATGGTACATGTAGCTTGGAATACCCTGATTGGTTGGACAGGTATCTTCGCAAGGTGCCGAAATACAATCGAAAAATGCCAACGGTTTTTGTGTTTTGATATCAGGGGTCCGCAGATAGGTGCGTTTGTACAAATCCGACTCCAACACCTGGTCAGCATAGCTCATCAGGTTGCAATAAGCGGCCTCTTTCAATTCCTTTTTGCCCGACATGATCAACATATACTGACCTGTATTTTTCGCATTTTCTCTTTCGAATGCATTTGATAATTCACTAAAATACTGGTTCATGCGGGTATAACCTCCTGGTTTCAGCAAATCGGAAGAAACGGTGATGGTTTCGAAGCCGCAGGCCAACGTATCAGCCACGTTAAAGGCGTTAATTCCTCCCGAAAAAGAGAGTTTGAGTTGCCCATGAAAATCGGATTGCAATTTTTTAGCCACATGAATCGAAAGTGGATGAAGCGCACGCCCGCTCATGTACATCATCTCATTTTCGGGTTTGAAAATATTTTTGTGGTTGATGGATTCCAGCGTATTCGTCAATTTTAACCCGAATTGCAGTTTTTCTTCCTGTGCGGTTTTCAGTAACGATTGGATGATTTTTAAAGCATCCGGATATTTTAAATCGTGTTCAAAGGCCACGTCGGGAACATGCGTGTCAAAATTCAAATCTTCGTTTAGGATTTTTCGCAGTTGCGTCGGGCCAAGCAGAGTGGGATTGAGTTTTACAAAAGTATGCAAATGCTTTTCGCGAAGCAGATATTTGGCAATGTCCTCTATTTCGTTGGCCGGACAGCCATGCATGGTCGAAAGGGTGATATTATTGGAAATTTGAGCAGGAATGGAAATGTTTTCAATGTCAGGATAAATGGGTTTGATTTCTTCTATTTTTTCTTTCAGTTCAGCAGAGCTGTCTGTCATTTTCTGAAAAAACCATTGCACATTATCTTTTAAGATGCCTTCCAGATTATAGCCCACACTCATATTGAAAATGGTTTCGGGCGAGTCTCCCCATCCGAATTTATGATTTAAAAGATGAATGATAATCCATGCGTTGAGGTATTCGTTAAAGCTTTCCTTGATTTTGAGTTCTTGCGACCACTCACAATTATAGCCTTCGTCTTGCATGTCGATACAAGGTTTTGACACTTCCAGTTCGTCTAAAGTCTGGATGGTTTTCAGCTCAATGTATCTTGAACCCATGAGCCAGGCCGCCACAATATTTTGTGCCATTTGCGAATGAGGACCGGCGGCTACGCCAAGGGGTGTTTGTATTTTTTGATTGAAAGCAGTAGCTTGGAAACGTTTTTCCTGTAAAGGCTTAAAAAACAAAGCTTCATCGATACCGAAAATACTTTTTTTACGGTCGTATTCGTTGAAGATAATTTGCAGTAATTGCCTGACCGGAATGGGACTAAATTTATCTGACATAAAAAATTTTGCTAAAATGATCAGGCAAATTTAATGAAAAGGTGGCGTACATTGTTATTTTTCCTGTTTTGGGGGGATATTGGGAAAAGGGAATAGAAAATGGCATTTTTATGGAGTTATTTCCCATATTTCAATAAATTTTCTTTATAAAACAACAGCCCGGCCAGATCTGCATCGATGGTAAATATCTCATTTAAAATATTATATTAGTCCTCTGAAGCCAATCCACCTTGTGAAGTTTCCCGGTACAGGCTGGGCAAATCTTTTCCTGTCTGTTTCATAACCCGGGTAACTCGATCGAAGCTGATAAAATGATTTCCATCGGATAAAAGTGAATATCGAGCTGCATCAAAGGCTCTGGCTGCTGCATGGACGTTTCTTTCAATACATGGAATTTGAACCAGACCGGCAACAGGGTCGCAGGTTAATCCCAGGTGATGTTCAAGTCCCATCTCTGCAGCATATTCAATCTGCGTGGGGGTTCCTCCCAACAACTGTGCGGCAGCGGCGGCGGCCATGGCACAGGCAGTGCCGACTTCTCCCTGACATCCCACTTCTGCTCCGGAAATTGAAGCATTATGTTTTACAATATTTCCGATTAAACCGGCAGTAGCTAAAGCATTCAATATTTTCTCATTGTCAATTTTGTAATGCTCACTGCTTATTCTCAATACAGATGGTACAATTCCTGCCGAACCACATGTGGGAGCCGTTACGACAACCCCTCCAGATGCATTTTCTTCTGCCACAGCTAGAGCATAGGCAAAAATCTTACTTGAAACTTTTGCATAATTGTTCAAACTTTTCGATTTAGAGTAATAGGAAGATGCCTTACGTTGAATTTTTAAAACACCCGGCAAAAGGCCTTCAGAATTTAAACCGTTTTCAATCGAATGTTGCATTACATCCCAGACTTTTGAAAGGTGTTCCTTTATTGACCTGTCTTCCATTTCATAAACAAGTTCCCAAAAAGTCATCCCGGTTTCTTTCATGTAGGCCAATATATCTTGCATGTTTTTTTGCTGATAAACCTGCACTCCCGACGCATCTTTGGTTTTTTCGTCAACTATTTTTCCGCCTCCGGTACTGTAAACAAGCCAATTATCCGAGGGTTCGTCCTCATCCATTACCTCAAACTCTAAAGCATTGGGGTGAAAAGGTTTAAACACATTTCTTTTCCACAAAAAAAACACTTTGGAAGGAGCAAGCTCGTTTTCGATAGAGATGTCTGTCAAATGTCCTTTTCCTGTAAGAGCCAGGCTTCCATACAGGGTAACCTTAAATGATTTTGCCTGAGGATGCCTGACTTTATAAATTCTTGCAGCCCGAACCGGTCCCATCGTATGACTGCTCGACGGGCCTCTCCCTATTCTATATATTTCTTTGATTGAATCCATGAAATGCCTGCTAGGGTTTAAGAAAGTGTATAATCATATTTATGCGCAATATTGCGAATTAATCTGTCTACTTTGTATTCTATACCCTTATTTTTTTTCAAAAAGGGTAATTCGTAATAATAAACTGTACTATACTTAAAAACTTTTGGTAATTCTATTTTGACGGCTTATTTCGAACCATCCAAATGGTTTATCCTACTTTTGTTCAAGAATTTATCCCAGGCAGGCCTACATCATAGTAATTCTGGTCCCTCCACCATCAACACCAAGTTTAGAAGTCTCGGTTATGATGGCATCTTTGCCTGTATTTTCCACAAAATTAATAGCGGCCCTCACTTTTGGCAACATGCTACCTTCACCAAATTGCCCTTCTCGGAGAAATTGTTTTGCTTCCAGAATGGACATTCTGTCGATTGCCTTTTCCTGGGGCGTATTGAAATTGATAAACACTTTAGGAATATCTGTCAGGATGAAGAATTTATCGGCCCGAATTCCTATGGCAAGCCGAGAGGAAGCCAGATCTTTATCAATAACAGCTTCAATACCTTCCAATTTATTTTCATCGACATAATAACAGGGAATTCCACCACCGCCCACAGCGATGACAATATTCCCTTCCCGCGCAATTTTTTCAATTGACTTTTTGTTGAAAATAATAAGAGGTTCAGGTGAAGCCACGACTTTTCGCCAGCCTCTTCCCCTACTGTCTTCTTTAAATACAGTGCCGGTTTTTTCCATGAAGGCTTCGGCTTCTTCTTTTGAATAGTAGGGGCCTATGGGCTTTGTGGGATTTGTAAAAGCTGGATCGTGCTTATCTACTACCACTTGCGTAATTAATGTAATAATATCCCGTTCTTTATCTTCTTTTCTTAATACATTTCTCAGCTGCTGCTCTAAAACATACCCGATAAACCCTTGTGAATAAGAACCACAAACATCTAGCGGCATCTCCGGGATGTTACTATACTTATGACCGGCAGCATTGGCAATTAAAATATTACCCACTTGAGGCCCGTTGCCGTGGGTTAAGACAAGGTTATATTTTTTACGTATAAGTTTTACTAATTTTTTACTTGCATTAAATGCATTGGCTTCCTGCTCGTTTATTGTTCCTGTTTGTCCAGCTCTTAACAAAGCATTACCACCAAAGGCTACTACAGCTAATTTTTTCATATTTTGCTACTTTAATTTTACAATTTAACATCATGAAATAGAATTATAAATATTTTAGAAGGCCCGTCTTCTCATTAAATTCTTCAATCAAAGAATCCCAGACCTTTACCTGGTCGAAAAGCTTATTCCAAATATCGTGATCATACCACAACGTATTCAAATCACCCACTTCCTTAGCTTGCTGTTCTACCCAGGTAAAGTATTTTAAATTGAAGTTGTTTAAAGTTAAAAGTCAGTGGATCAAAGAAAAATGCTAAAAATCAGACAATAAAAACCTATAATCTTCTTTTGGAAGGGGCGTAGGGGTAGGCTAATTAAAAAAGTTAGTTATTGTCTGATTTTTAGTTACATACACACATAACAATAATTTGACTTTAAACAAGCTTAGTAACAATTTCTATATTTCGGTAACTCCTGCCCCCTTCGCCGTTTTTTCTTTTATCTTACTCGCTGATCCACCGCCACCATTAAAGAAAAGGTTAAGAGAAATTGCTGTCAGTGCACCCAATGTAATTCCGCTATGCAGAATTGTCTGGCTCCAGCTTGGGAAATATTTAAAGAAATTAGGGGAAACAATAGGAATAATGCTAATTCCTATACTAAGTGCAACGATGAAAATATTATGAGGATATTTTTCGTAGTTTACTTTGGACAAAGTTTTAATACCACTGGCAGCCACGATTCCGAACATAGCGATACCTGCACCACCTAAAACAGGATCCGGTAGGGATGCAATAATAATTGCCAGTTTAGGAAACAGGCCTAAAATCACTAAAATTAAACCGGATGCGGCAACTACGTAACGGCTCTTTACCTTTGTTAAAGCAACCAGACCTATATTCTGAGCAAAGGCAGTATATGGGAAAGCATTTAAAATACCACCCAATACAATTGACAGACCGTCTGCCCTTAAGCCACGGTTGAGGTCTTTTTCCTTGATAGGCTTGTCAATAATTTCCCCGAGGGCAAGAAAATCACCGGTAGATTCAACCATAATGACAAGAATTACCAGACACATGGCTATAATTGCCCCTATGTCAAATTTTGGGAGGCCGTAATAAAACGGAGTATCTAACCCCACCCATGCAGCATTGGACAGCCCTGATAAGTTCACCAACCCCATTGGAACAGCAATAGCCATACCGACAAGCAAACCTAGAAGAACGGATATATGCGATATAAATCCTTTAAAATACTTGTTAAAAATAAGAATCGATAATAATACTACCCCCGCAAGCATCAGAAATTCTGGAGCACCATAGCTTTTATTTCCGTAACCACCTGCTGCCCAGTCAATACCAACCGGAAGCAGTGTGATGCCGATAACAGCGACTACACTACCGGTAACCACCGGAGGGAAAAAGCGCAGTAACTTACTAAAGTAAGGAGCAATAAAAAAAGCAAAAAGTCCGGCAACGATAACGGCACCATAAATACTTTCCATACCCTGACTTTGAGCGATCATAATCATAGGGGTCACTGAAGCAAACGAAACACCCTGTATTACAGGGATACGAATTCCAATTTTCCAGAAACCAAGAGTTTGAATTAATGTAGCTATTCCGCAGGTAAATAAGTCAGCATTGATCAAAAATGCAGTATCAGCTTTGGACAGGCCTGCAGCTCCGGCAACAATAAGCGGTACGGCAACAGCGCCAGCATACATTGCAAGGACATGCTGTAAACCATAAACAAACAATTTATCCAGAGAAAGCATCTCATCCACAGGATGCTTTTTTATAGCATGAGTGTCTTTGTTTTTTGAGGTTTTAGTAAACATAATCTTTAATTTTTTTTGTTTAATTATGTGAAATTAATTTTTAACAGGACGTAAAAAAATATTTTTTAATGCCCGTAGTCAAAATTAGGAGAATAATTGAAGAATTCAGTCCCTATAACAAAATTTGGGAAAAGGATTCACTTTATGTTATTATTAAATAGTTATTTAGGAATAAATTACATATATATATAAAAGAAGTAGTAAAATATTCTATAATTTAAAATAGGATTTAGAAAATAAAAACACAATTATCTAAATTAAATGTAATATTTTGTCGGAACCTCTTGTCAACTTAGCTGTAAATATCTCTATAACCACCTCTTGTCCTCGTTTTAAACCGAACACATTTATTGTTTGTAGTTGTTCCAAAATATTAGTCAATTTGGCTAGGATTCTTGATTTCAATCTGCAGGCAGACGCGGAAATTTGCGATGACTCCCGGCTTTTTTAGCATTTAGCTCCGTTTTTCACTGCAATCACTTCTGCCGCAATACTTATGGCAATCTCAGCCGGAGTTTCACTATTGATAGGTATCCCGATGGGAGCATGAACCTTGGAAAGCTCTTCTTCGGTCACCCCTTTTTCTTTTAAATGGTCGAAAATGGTTTCGATTTTTTTTGTACTGCCCATCATACCAAGGTATTTTATCTTTTTATCGAGCAGTTGTTCCAACACCTGTTCATCACTTTTGTGGGCAAAAGTTACAACGATGGCATATACGTTAAACCCTTCGGGAACTAGAGAAGCCACCTGCCGGTAATCTACAATATGTTTCACATGAGCATCGTGGTTTTGTTCTATCGTATTCAATCCGGTGCGGTTGTCGAAAATATGAATTTTAAATTCCAGCGGACGGAAAACCTTGGACAAAGCCAGGCCCACATGACCACCTCCGAAAATAAAAACAGTGGGCGGCATACCGGTTTGTTCGCGGTAAACCCATTGGTTTTCTGACAACACTTCGCTTTGGTAATATCGGTCCATTACTGTTCCCGGAGTGTATGCCATTCCTTTTTCAGAGAGTTTAAATATTCCTTTTTCTTCCTTTTTAAACCCGCTTAAAATCCGGTTCACTTCGTGAAGTTCATTGGCCGTCAACGGCACAAAAGCAATGGTTTGTCCTCCCGAGCAGATCATTCCCGAACGGTTTTCTTTGGCATCCGGATTATGATCCTGAGAGATGAGATGGGGCAAAGGCAATTTGTCTTGTTTTAAAATACGTTTTGCCTGTTCAACCAAACGGTGCTCCATAACACCGCCGCCAATAGATCCGGTAAAACGGTCATCGGAAGCAACTGCTAATTTAAATCCCTGTTTGCCTGGGCTACTGCCGTCACGGTTGATAACGGACATTAGCACTGCTTTCCGGCCTTCTGACAAAGCGGATTGGATAAAAGAAAAAATTTTCTGTGTCATATTTCGGATTTTGTTCCCTGCTTACGCTTTCACTTTTTCATACAATCCCAACAAAACTTTTTCCGGTGTAATGGGGGAATCAAAATATTTAAACCCCGGATTGAAAGCCCGCATGGCGTTGCGCACGGCAAAATAGGCACCCAGCCCATACATTAACGGAGGCTCACCGACAGCTTTTGATTTCAGAATGGCATGTTTGGGACCTGAAACCTTTAACGGTTTTACCACAAAAACCTTTGGAACCGAGTAAATATCCGGAACTTTATAGGTCGATAAGCTGTTGGAAAGCAAGCGGCCCGATTTAGAGTACGCCAGTTCTTCCATAGTCACATATCCCATTCCCTGGATAACCCCACCTTCTACTTGCCCTGTATCAATAACGGGGTTCATGCTTTCACCAAAATCATGGATAATTTTCACTTCCTCAAATTCATAGGTGCCGCGTAAACAATCTACTTTGGACACTAACATTGCAGTGCCGTAAACGTGATAGGCAAAGGGCGAACCTTTTTTCTTTTCTTTATCAAAATAAATTTCGGGAGTGGCATAATGGCCGATTTCCGAAAGTTGCATCCGGCGAAGGTAGGCTTCAGAAATGAGCGTTTCCCAAGACATTCCGGTAAATTGCCCCCCGACAAAAATTTTCTCATCTTTCAAGTCAATTTCAGAAGCATTTGCCCCGTGCAGTTCGCCTGCCAATTTTTTCAAACGCTGCAAAATGCCCCGGCATGCAATCAGCAGGGCTTGTCCGTTGAGGTCAGCACCGGAACTTGCCGCAGTAGGTGATGTGTTGGCCACTCTGGTGGTATTAGTGCTTTCCAGTTTAATGCGCGAAGGGGTAATGCCAAGGGTTTGGGCAGTCACCTGCAACATCTTGGTATTCACTCCCTGTCCCATTTCGATGGCGCCGGTACTTACGCCCACACTGCCATCGGTATAAACATGCACCAGGGCTCTGGCCTGGTTCAAAAAGGTAGCCGTAAAAGAAATGCCAAAGGTGATGGGCATCAGGGCAAGGCCCTTTTTAATAAGCGGATTTTTTTTGTTAAAATCATCGATCTCTTTTTGCTTTTTACGGATTTCGAATTCACGGAAAGCCGTTTGCCAGGCTTTACGTATATGGACTTGCTTTACTTTTTGACCGTAATATAACAAATCCCCTTCTTTAAGCAGGTTTTTCTGTTGGATTTTCAAAGCAGGAATTTCTAATTCCTGAGCGGCCTTGGCGATAGCCGATTCCATGACAAACATTCCCTGTGGACCGCCGAAACCACGGAAAGCCGTGTTGGGAGGCAGATTGGTCTTGCAACTGTATATAGTGCTTTTGATGTGGGGAATGTAATAGGAATTGGTGGCATGAAACAATGTCCTCTCGGCAATGGCAAGTGAAAGATCGTTGACCGCACCGCCATTTTGATAATAGGTCACTTCGAAAGCCATTATTTTAAGATCAGCCGACAAACCGATTTTAAAATCGGCAGCATAAGGATGCCGTTTTCCGGTCATACGCAAATCATCTTGACGTGAAAGAACAAGTTTTACCGGTTTTTGTAAAGATGAAGAGGCCAGCGCAGCCATGCAGGCCCAAGGTGTGGCCTGATCCTCCTTTCCGCCAAATGCACCGCCCAGCCGGGTAACATCCGTCTCAATTTGATGCATCCCTTTTCCTAGGACTTTGGCAATAGCTCGTTGAATGGCGGTGGGACTTTGGGTAGAGGAGTAAACCGTCAGGTTGCCGTTTTCTTTGGGAAAACAGTAAGCACCCTGTGTTTCGATGTAAAGGTGTTCCTGACCGCCGATTTTTGTGCTTCCGCTGAAAACGTAGGAGCATTTATCCCATTGGGATGAAGCATCTCCCATGGCTAAAGTACGCGGAGACAATAGGAGACTTCCTTTTTCGGCTGCTTCGCGCGGGTCGGTGATGGCTTCCAGCGTTTCATATTCCAGCTTTATCTTTTCACGGGCCTCACGGGCGATGTATTCATTTTCGGCAACGACGACAGCTATGGGTTCACCCTGATAGATGATTTCTTCTTCGGCTAGTAATGTTTCATCAGGGATTGTCCCGCCGATTTGGTTTTCGCCCGGGATATCCCCAGCAGTAAAAACAGCCACTACACCGGGAAAGTTTTGGGCTCCGGATGTGTCGAGCGAAAGGATACGGGCATGGGCCACCGGAGCACTGTAAACGGCAGCAAAAAGAGTGTCTTGTCTGACAGGAATATCATCGAGGTAAACCGATTTTCCGGTTACATGTCCTTTGGAATCTATATTTTTCATACGGCTAACATTTTTGAATACAACACCTCAGCGGAAAATGTTTCAGGAAACAGTTCGTGAAAATGCGCAAAAAACAATTGTCTTAACAGAAGGCTTTTATACGTTTTATTGCCGCGAATATCGCTGATTGGCGCTATTTCGGAAAGCAAAATACCGGCTGCTTCTGCAATGTTTTCTTCGGTGAGTTTTTTCCCAGTTAAAAACCGAACTGTTTTTTCTGCATAAAACGGCCAGGCATAAACACCTCCGGCCGAAAGATGAATCTTTTTTATCACCTGTCCATCCATTTGTATCGATAACGCTGAATTCACACTTGCTATATCCAAATGCTTGCGTTTGCTCACTTTTTCGAAATGAAAAAGTATTTTTTCTGGCAATGGGAACCGGATAGCGGTTATTAAATCGCCCGGATGCAGTTTCATCTTTTTGTAGCCAATGTAAAATTCACGTAACGGAATGGTGGAATCCGGTTGGCTTTTGTGTTTTATTTCCACCGTTGCATCAAGGGCAAGGAAAAAGATGACCAAATCGGCAATGGGGGAAGCGTTGACAATATTTCCGGCCACAGTACCCATATTTCGAATGGGTTCGGAAGAAATCAACCGGAAGTCTTCTTTCATCCGGGGAAAATAGTGTTGCAAAAGATCGCTTTTCATGATTTCTTCGGCGGTTACGGCGCCTCCGATTCGGCAAAAACTGTCTTTTATATCGATAGTTTGCAAATTTGTTTCTGCTTTCGAGAATTGCAAAGACGTTTTTATTAGTGCATCAGGTTGTTGTACAAAAAGGTCGGTTCCGCCCCCGACAATTTTACCATCGTTCGCATCTGGTGTCGTTGCCTGAATTTCCTTTAACCGTCCGGCAATATTTCGGAAATATTCCGGCAGGAAAGCTTTTTTGATGAGCCATCCCAACGGATCATCCATTTCTTTTTGAGCCAAAAGACGAGAAATATCGGTAGCCGCAGTTTTGATAGACCGGTAACCGGTACAACGACAAATGTTTCCGCTGATAGCGTCAATCACTTTTTCCGGAGTGGATTTTTTCGGCACCAGACTGTGTGCCGTCAGCGACATGACAAATCCAGGCGTACAAAAACCGCATTGTGTGGCGGCATGATCGATCATGGCTTGCTGAACCGGTGACATTTTATCTTTTTGCAACCCTTCAATGGTTACAATATGTTTTCCCTGGACATTTCCCAGCGGAGTCAGACAGGAAACAATACTTTTATAACGGACTTCCCCGTTTTCCAAATGTCCTTCCAAAACGGTACAAGCACCGCAATCACCTTCACGGCAACCGGCTTTGGTTCCCATGAGACGGGCTTTGTAGCGAATAAAATCGAGCAGGACGCTGCCGGCCGGTTCTTCCGTACGGACCAATTGATCATTTAAAATAAATGTAATCATTGCACAAACCCCCTATTATTAATACTGAATTAATTTTCAGTTATATAAATTAATTTCATTTTCCCATTCTTTTTCTTTTTGAATTAGCCTACTTTATTTTTTTACATGCATTTAGTAGTAAATTTTATAGTATAACAATTAAGAATATTATTCTATAATTATGGACAGTTTTCAGAAAAGAAAAACATATTTATCTGAAAAAAAGTAATATATTGGACAGTTGTCAGAAAAGAATGATAAAAATCTTCTAATAAGGAATCTTATTCTCTGACTTAATCCATTCTTCAAAAACTTTGACTGCTTCATCGCGCATCATTTGAACCGAAGGAAGCTTACGTTCTTCTTTCGGCAATGCCAGTTCTTTATAAATATGGGAATCGTCAAAATTTGCAGCAGCAGCATCATCTTTTGTGGAAGCATAATACATTTTATCCAATCGTGCCCAATAAATAGCTCCCAAGCACATAGGGCAAGGTTCACAGCTCGAATAAATTTCACATCCGCTTAGATCAAATGTATTTAGGTTTTTGGCTGCGTCCCGAATAGCCACAATTTCTGCATGAGCTGAAGGGTCATTGATAACCGTAACTTGATTATTACCCTTACCCACGATTTTTCCGTCTTTTACAATTACCGCGCCAAATGGCCCTCCTTTGAAGTTCTCCACATTCTCCATGGCCAAGGAAATGGATTTTTCCATGAAAGCCTTTTTGAGTTCTTTTTCCATCACATTTAAATTTATCAACAAAGTATTAAATAATTTATTTATAAAGTATACTATAGAAAACTTTCTAAAGTAATCATTATCATTTTCAAAAACTGTTAAAAAGCATATTTAAGGATAAAAACAGCTGCCAGGATATACATCAACCAGTTGACCTCTTTGTGCTTTCCACTTAAAACTTTCAATAAAACATACGACACCATTCCAAAGGAAATCCCCTCTGCAATGCTATAGGTAAGGGGCATTATGATAATGCTTAAAAATGCAGGAATGCTTTCGGTATAATCATCAAAAGGTACCTTTAAGATAGGACTCATCATAAACGACCCAACAAGGATTAATGCAGGCGCGGTTGCTACTGCAGGTACCATTATAAATACCGGAGCTAAAAAAAGCGCTACAAGAAAAAGGATTGCTGTGGTAAGAGACGTCAATCCTGTTCTTCCTCCTTCAGCCACACCTGCTGCACTTTCCACGTAAGTGGTAACTGTCGAAGTTCCTAAAATAGCTCCAACGGTGGTACCAACTGCATCAGCCATGAGGGCTTTACTTACATTATGAAGACGACCCTTTTTATCCAACATATTAGCCTTGGAAGCTACGCCAATTAATGTCCCAACAGTATCAAACATGTCCACAAACAAGAAAGTAAATACAATAATTACAAAATTCCAAGAAAGCATCTTACTCCACTGGAACTTAAAGAAAATTGGAGAAATGGAAGGTGGTAATTGAACTATTGAAGAGTTAGGAAGATGCGTAATTCCAAAGGGAATACCAACTATAGTAGAGGCAAAAATGCCTATCAAAAGTGCGCCCTTTACACGCAAAGCAAGGAGTACCCCCGAAATAAATAAGCCAATCAGGCCGACCCAAACCATGGGGCTATTCATGTTCCCAAGGCCTACGAGGGTAGCCGGATTTTTAACGATAATACCTGCACTGTGCAATCCGATAAATGCAATAAATAATCCAATTCCCACTGAAATAGAATGTTTCAGTGTTAGAGGGATGGCGTCAATAATGAGTTCCCTAATGTTGAAAAAGCTCATTAGAATAAAAATAATTCCTTCTGTAAAAACAGCAGTCAGAGCAAACTCCCAATCATACCCCATCCCCAACACCACAGTAAAGGCAAAAAAAGCATTTAGGCCCATACCAGGGGCAAGGGCAAAAGGTAATTTGGCATATAGGGCCATTATTAAGGTGGCGACAATTGCAGATAAAGCAGTCGCCGTAAAAACAGCATGAGAATCCATACCTGTTTTCCCTAAAATGATAGGGTTCACGGCCAGAATATAGGCCATGGTAAGAAAAGTGGTTAAGCCTGCAATTACCTCGGTACGAATATCGGTTTTGTTGGCTTTCAGCTGAAAGTATTTTTCAAACATTATCTTATATTTTTAAATTAATAAATTAAAAGGTCCATTTTGCTCCAAGGGTCGGATTTACCCGCCAACCATAAACTGCAAGGTTATTCTCTATATCAATCTCGGTTCCAAGCGATAGGTGCTTCGATGCATTGTACCACAACTGGGGCTGTGAGAGAAAAACATATCCGGTGCTTTCTGGCCAGTCTTTCTTCTCTCTCCAGAAATCAAAGAAGCCTTCAAAAGTGAATTTTCTGTTGAAAAAATTAAGATTCCAAACACTTGTAAGTTGGTAGGAAAAGTATTTTGCAAACCGGATATTCTTATACATAAGTTGTAGTGTAAATATTCTGGAAAAATCCTTGCTTGCCCAGGTATATTGCCCCCCAAATAACCAGGCATCATTAATTTGATAAGCTCCATTATAGGGAGATGCGGGAAACTGGCCAAATCCACCGTCATACTCGAGATGAATTTCGAAAGGACTTTTCCAAAATTTCAGTCCTCTTGAGATTTCCCCGTAGACGCTGTTCACCCCATGGAGTTGGTTGGCTGTAGCATACTCCATATCGATAAAAAAGAAGGTACTACCAAACTTATCGGGGTGGAAATATTCCACAGTTGACAATAACCTGGCCTTTTCATTTTTAACCCAAAGGTAGTGCAATTGCAAATCCAACTGTGCATAAGCTGCCGTACTGAAAATGGCAAGGACAAAAACGAGTAAAAATTTTTTCATGATAATAATTTTTTAGTTTAATAAATGTGAAATTAATTTTTAACAAGACGTAAAAAAATATTTAATGCCGGTAGTCAAAAATAGGAGAATAATTGAAGAATTCAGTCTCTATAAAAAAATTTGGGAAAAGTATTCACTTTGTGTTATTATTAAACAGTTATTTAGATATAAATTACAAATATCAATTAATAAGTAGTAAAATATTCTACAAATAAAAATAAGATTTAGAAAATAAAAATACAATTATCTAAATTAGAAGCAATATTTTAACGGAATTTTATAACACCCTAAGAAAACTGTACCAAGAGTTTAATTGAAAATTTTAGTAAATTAAATTCTTAAAAAAATAAAAAGGACACGAGGAAAAATCAAATCAAAATTCAAATCAAAAGTTGTCATTGAAGACATTAACAGGTGTTTAAAAATCAATTTTTAAACATAATTATCTGAAGCTGTCAGCAAAGGTTAGGTCGAGATGAGGTTTTTAGCTACAATCCATCTGCCGGTTGTTCTAACGCTTCCCCCCACTTCCCATCCATTGGTATTTTTCAAAAACAAGATTTACAGTATCTTCGTAAGTGTCGAAAGATTTACACTTTTTTATTTTGCCAAAAACTTTTGTCGGGTTGTCGAACGAAAGTGCCAAATACGACCACATTTCTTTCATCACGTTGATGGACTGTAGCCGGTCGTTCATTTTATGACGGTAGGCAAAATAGAGGTCGTCCACAAATTTACGGATGAGGATTTTTGGTTCTTCGGGCAGGGGAATACCTTTAATTGTAGCAGGTAAAAAAGGATTTGTCAGCAATCCGCGGCCCAGCATCCAGCGATTAATTTGCTGAAATCGTTGTTGAATGGAAAGGAACTCATCCGGTGAAAAAATATCACCGTTGTAAATTAGCGGTGAGGCAACCTTATCGGCAATTTTTTCAAAAGTAGTCAAATCTACCGGACCTTTGTAAAGTTGTTTCCCGATACGGGCGTGTACGATGAGCTCGGAAAGCGGAAATTGCGCAAAGACCGGGAGCAGTGCCTGGATTTCTTCCGGTGACTCGTAGCCCAATCGGCATTTTATAGAAAATTTAACCGGCATGCAGGGCATAAGACGGTCGAGAATTTCCTGCACCATTTCGGGGTACGGCAACATGCCGGAGCCTCTTTTTTTGTGTGCCACGCGCGGAAACGGACAGCCCAGGTTCCAATTAATCTCTTCAAATCCTTTGTCGGCACAGATCTGTGCAAAGCGCAACATTTCATCTGCATCTTTGCTTAAAATCTGTGGAATTACCCGAACGCCGTGATGATGCGTTTGTGCCAGTTCGATGCTTTTTGCCGGTGGGATTTTCCACTTGTGAATACTACTGAAAAAGGCGGTGAACAACTTGTCGATACCATCAAAATGTTGTGTATAAATTTCGCGATACACATTACTTGTTATTCCCTGAAAAGGGGCGAGATAAAGTTGTATATCGTTCATTATAAGATGATTTTACATTCCAATGGCCACAAAAGGGTTGTTTACTTTTTCGGAACCTATAGTTGTTTCCGGGCCGTGACCAGGGTAAACCACAGTTTCGTCCGGCAGCGTAAAAAGCTTTCCCCAGATACTTTTTTGCAATAAATCGTAATCGCCGGTAGGCAAATCGGTACGGCCTATACTGTCTTTAAACAATACATCACCGGAGATTACAATTCCGGCCTCTCCGGCATACAGGCAAATACTTCCGTCAGCATGACCCGGGGTGTACATTACCTTTAATTTACTATTCCCAAAAGCTATCTCCTGTCCGTCTTCCAATAAAATATCAATCTTTTTTGTGTGTGGCAACGGCAGCCCGAAACGTGCGGCGCTGTCGTGTGCACGGTCGATAAACGGCTGTCCGGCAGGATGTGCGGCTAGTTTTAGTCCGAATTTATTACTTGTTTCATAATTTCCAAGTAAATGATCTATATGGCTGTGGGTATTTATTAAAAGCACCGGTTGCAAGTTGTTTTTTTTTATAAAATCAGTTAATTGCTGCAATTCGGCATCCGTCGAAACAGCCGGGTCAATCAAAACACATTCCCTGCTTTCGTCGAAGAGCACAAAAGCATTCACCTGAAAAGGGTTGAAAACAAATTTTTTAAGTTGTAGCATGTCCGATTTTTTAAGCTGCAAAAGTACAATAATCGACAATTATAAATCCTGTTTGAATAACGATCATCGTCCAGTCTGTTGCTGGTAGGTTAATGTTTTCTATTTTAGCCTTTCATAAACTATCCGAATGGTTTTTTATAAAACCTAATAACATGCAGAAAATGACAACAGTTACGTTGATAATATTAATTTTAATTGGCCTTGTTGCCGGAATTATTAGCGGGCTTATCGGCATTGGCGGGGCCATCATTATTATTCCTTCCCTTATTTTCTTTCTTGGCATGAGTCAGTTTGATGCACAGGGCACGAGCTTGGGCGTGATGCTTCCGCCCATTGGCTTGCTGGCAGCCTGGAATTATTATAAAGCCGGGGCCATAAATTGGAAATATGCCCTGATTATTGCAGGTGCATTTTTTATCGGGGGTTATTTTGGTTCAAAAATCACTTTGGAGATTCCCGAAGCTTTATTGCGGAAAATTTTCGCCGGAATCCTTGTGCTTGTTGCTCTGAAGCTTTTTTTGGCAAAATAGGTTCATTATTTCCTCTTTTTGCATATAAAATTGTGCCAAATTTTTTTTTAAGTCTTATTAACTTTTAATTCCCATCTTAAAATTTTCATTTTAAGAACTTTAATTTTTATTCACATTCTCATGTTCATAAAATTTAGGTGCTATTAATGATTTTGTGTTGTACATTGCATCAAAATTCAGGGGAAGCACCGTGCTTTTTAACTGGTTGTTTTATAAAAAGATAATTTAGTATTTCAAATCATTTTGTTCAATTATGGAAAATAATTTATTCCTGCATTTCGATGACGATTCCGAATCGTCAACGGCAGAAAAATCAAGAGAAAACCAAGAAGAAAAAGGATTTTACGATAAAGTCCTTGAGGAAAGGAAAAAGAATGATTTGGTAAAAGAAAATAAAATCATGATGAATATCCCTGCTATTAAACTTGACCAGGATTCATATGCTGGAAACAAGGGAGAAGAAGGTGCTGTTTCGGTACATAAACCGTTATCCTATGACGAAGTGGTAGCTGCCGCAACGGAATATTTTGATGGTGATACGCTGGCGGCAGGGGTATGGGCGAATAAATACGCTTTAAAAGATAGTGCGGGGAACATTTATGAAAAAACCCCTGAAGAAATGCATCGGCGAATTGCACGTGAAATTTCTCGCATTGAGCAAAAATATAAGAATCCTTTGTCAGAAGACGAAATTTTTGAAGTGCTCGATAGGTTCAGGTACATCATTCCTGCCGGTAGTCCGATGGCCGGTATTGGAAACGAATATCAGGTTTCTTCACTTTCCAATTGTTTTGTTATAGGAAACGAAGGAAATTCAGATTCCTATGGTGGCATTATGAAAATTGATCAGGAGCAGGTGCAATTAATGAAGCGTCGCGGTGGGGTAGGACACGATTTAACGCATATCCGGCCAAAAGGGAGCCCGGTAAAAAACACTGCGTTGACGTCTACAGGAGTGGTGCCTTTTATGGAACGGTATTCAAATTCAACCCGCGAAGTGGCCCAGGATGGCCGTAGGGGAGCGTTGATGTTGAGTATTGGCATTAAACATCCCGATGCAGAAGGTTTTATAGATGCTAAAATGGAACAGGGCAAAGTAACCGGTGCCAACATATCAGTAAAACTGGATGATGAATTTATGGCTGCGGTAAAAAACAATACGCCTTACGTGCAGCAATATCCGGTGAATGCCGACCAACCGAAATATAAAAAAGAAATAAGTGCCCGTAATTTGTGGAATAAAATTGTACACAATGCATGGGCTTCGGCCGAGCCCGGAATTTTATTTTGGGATACCGTAATCCGTGAGTCTATCCCTGATTGTTATGCCGATAAAGGTTTCCAAACAGTTTCGACAAATCCTTGCGGTGAAATTCCACTGTGCCCTTATGACTCGTGCCGGCTGCTGGCTTTGAATTTGTATAGTTATGTACAAAATCCTTTTACCAAAGACGCTTATTTTGATGGGGATTTATTTAGTAAACATGCCCGTATTGCCCAGCGAATGATGGACGATATTGTGGATTTGGAAGTGGAGAAGGTAGAGGCTATTATAGCCAAAATTGATGCCGACCCCGAATCAGAAGAAATTAAGTTTACAGAGCGCCGCTTGTGGGAAAAAATAAGGGAAAAATCATTACAGGGTCGTCGAACGGGAATTGGTATTACGGCTGAGGGTGATATGCTTGCTGCTTTAGGCTTGCGTTATGGATCGGAAAAAGCTATTGATTTCTCAGAAGAGGTGCATAAGTTGCTCACATTGGAAGTTTATAGCGGTTCGGTGAACCTCGCTGAAGAACGGGGCGCATTTCCTATTTATGATGCCAGCCGTGAAGAAGAAAATCCGTTTATTCTCAGGATTAAAGAAAACGCACCCAACCTGTATGAAAAAATGAAACGGGTTGGCCGACGTAATATCTCTATGCTGACTATTGCACCAACAGGAAGTGTAAGTATTTGTACACAAACTACTTCGGGTATTGAGCCGGTATTTATGGTGTCATATAAACGTCGCCGGAAAGTAAATCCCAATGATAAAAACGTAACGGTCAGCTTTGTGGATGAAGTGGGTGATGCATGGGAAGAATACAATGTATTTCATCCCAAATTTGAAACCTGGCTTCATGTTAACGGTTACGATATTGCTGCGGTAAAAGCAAAATCAGATGCTGAATTACAGGAAATTATCAAAAAATCGCCTTATTATAAAGCGTCTTCGGCTGATATCGATTGGGTGAGTAAAGTTAAAATGCAGGGCCGTATTCAAAAATGGGTCGATCACTCTATAAGTGTTACGGTAAATATTCCCCAAAATATTCCCGAAGAAATGGTGAGTGATATTTACATGACAGCCTGGGAAAGCGGTTGCAAAGGAATGACAATTTATCGTGAAGGTTCCCGCTCAGGCGTTTTGGTTAGTAATGATAAAAAAGAAGAAAAAATATTCAAAGAGACCAGCGCACCGCCACGGCCAAAAATTCTCGAAGCAGATGTGCTGCGATTTCAGAATAATTATGAAAAATGGATAGCGGTAGTGGGTAAACTCGACGGCCGCCCCTATGAAATATTTACAGGCAAAGCGGAAGATTTCTTTCTTCCATCATCCATCGAAAAAGGATGGGTTATCAAAAATAAAATTAAAGGTGAGCATTCGCGTTACGATTTTCAGTTTGAAGATCGTCAGGGATATAAAATTACTATCGAAGGGTTGTCGCGGTCATTCGATAAAACCTACTGGAATTATGCCCGGCTGATTTCCGGTTTGTTACGGCACGGAATGCCTTTGACTTACGTGGTTAACCTTGTGGGGAACCTTAACGTGGAAGAAGACAATATTAATACATGGAAAAACGGAGTTGTCAGGGCTTTGAAACGTTTTCTCGCCGATGGCGAAAAAGCTGTAGATAAAGTCTGCCCCGAATGTGGTGAGGAGGCATTGATATATCAGGATGGGTGCCTGGTATGTAGCGCTTGTGGCTATTCTAAATGCGGATGATATTAACCTAAATTAATTAACCCGGGGTGAGAAATTGTTCTGAGGGTATTAATTAAAAACATGTAACAAAGCCCCATCATAAACAGCATGATATTCTATCATGGGATACTGCCCGCTGCCTTTAAACAGTGATCCGTCAAGCAATGAATACAAATTTCCGGTACAAGGGTCTTTGGCAAAAGGAAAATTTTCTCCGACGATTAATTTTGTACAAACATTATCATCTGAACAGCATTTGTCAGGATTGTTGGGCGGAATGCGGTCGTAGGCTTTAAATTCATTCTGACTCGAACGGTAAATAATTACCCCTCTTGATTCCTTGCTTATCAAAGCTCCCTGGTCGCCATCAGCTATGTAAGTCCATCCGCCAACGGTATTCAGACTTTGGTAAAAAGTAGAATTTGGGTCAATGTCAATCCTGATAATAGCCTTGGGAATGTTGGGATTCACATTGGTTTTTGTACAAGAGCTTATTGTAAAAATAAAGATCACGAATATGATAGATAAACTGTTTTTCATCTGCTTCATTAATTTTGCAATGATAAGAAAAAGCATTTTTATTTTCTAACGGAAGAATAACTAATTTGATGTCTTGCCTGTGGATTTGTTACTTTTGCAAAAATTTTTTTCATGAACCACGAGAATTTGACAAATATTTCAGAATTGGGTGAATTTGGTTTGATCGACCATTTAACCCGCGATATAAAATTAAATCAACCCTCAACAGTTATGGGGGTGGGTGATGATGCTGCTGTTTTGAAAACCGGAGGTAAAAAATACACCCTGGTTTCCACAGATTTGCTTATCGAAGGGGTGCACTTCGATATGGTATATACGCCCCTGAAACATCTTGGCTACAAATCGGCCATTGTTAATTTTTCGGATATGGCTGCCATGAACGGGGTTCCTAAACAGATTGTTGTGGGATTGGGAATTTCAAGTAAATATACGTTAGAGGCCCTCGAAGAATTTTATGCCGGTCTAAAAAAAGCCTGCGAGTTGTATAAGGTCGATTTTGTGGGTGGTGACACTACAAGCAGCGTGCATGGATTGTTCATCTCGGTAACGGTAATTGGTGAGGTGGAAAAGGATAAAATTGCTTATCGCAAAGGGGCTAAACCGGGCGATTTGCTTTGTGTTAGCGGTGATTTGGGTGGGGCGTACATGGGCTTATTGCTTCTCGAAAGGGAAAAAACAGTCTTTCAGGCAAATCCACAGGCTCAACCCGAACTCGAAGGTAAAGATTATATCCTGCAACGTCAGTTAAAACCGGAAGCCCGTGTTGATATTGTTGAAACACTAAAAAAGGCGGACGTAATCCCTACTTCAATGATCGATATTTCCGACGGATTGGCTTCGGAAGCACTTCATCTTGCAAAATCATCAGAAGTGGGCGTGGCCATCTACGAAGAAAAAATCCCCATCGACCAGCTTACTTTTGATACTGCCCGGGAGTTTAAAATAGTTCCTTCGGTAGCAGCACTCAATGGCGGTGAAGATTATGAACTTCTATTTACGGTGGATCAAAAAGACTACGACAAAATTAAAGTGATTCCCGAATTGCGCATTATTGGGTATATAAGTGATGCAGCCGAAGGAAACAGACTTGTAACACCAGATAATCATATTGTTGAGCTTACTGCCCAAGGCTGGGATGCGTTAAAAAAATAAAACGTATATCTCAGCAAATACAGCCGTTTACCACACCTCAATTCTGCTTCTTGCGGTTTTGTCGAAAGAATTCGTATCTTTGTTTCTTGACGAGCATTAAAACAATATGATTTCTTCCTATACATTTGTCGTAGAATCGGTTAGCGAACTTAAAGCTGAGCTGGCAAAGGCACTGGTATCCGTTAAATTTGAGCCTGTTCTTGCTTTTGGATTTGTTTCGGTCAATATGCCTATAACAAAGTTTATGGATGTTTTTGAGTCTTATGATATTTTGTTATTTGGAGTTACCGGCGGCGGGGAGATTTTATTTGATAAGCAGCAAGATAAACTAATAAGTAATGGCGCTGTTTTTGTTTTAACCGATTTGAAACCAGATGCTTTTAAGCGCTATTTTATTAATAGAAACGGTATCAACAGCTACACTTTCGGAAAGTTGATAGGCGAAAAAATAAAAGCGTCATTTCAAAATCCTTCTGTTATTCTGGCAACCAGTGGATTAAGCTTGGATGGACAGGCCATGTTGGATGGTGTGCTTGATGTTGCGGGCAGTAATATCAGTCTGTACGGCGGTATGGCAGCCGATGATGGTATGTTTAGTAAGACTTTTGTTTTTACTGAAGCAAATATTTCGGATGATGGCGCTTTGGCTTTGGTGTTTGACGGATCAGCTATTGAACTCCGGGGGTTGTCTACAAGTGGTTGGATGAGTCTGGGTTCGGAGTTTGTGGTAAACCATTCGGAAGGAAATGTAGTTTATGAAATAAATGGGCAGCCGGCCCTCGATATGTACATTGATTATTTGAATGTTACCGAGGAAGATTTGCCAGGTATCGGGCTTGAATATCCTTTTATGTTAAAGCAAGGTGAAGATGAAATTGTTATCCGTGCAGTGATGCAGGTTGACACGGAAAAAAGAGCTTTAATATTTGCCGGATCGGTACCTCAGGGCTCCGTAATCAGTTTCTCATCTTCTCCGGGTTTTGAAATTATGGAAAATACACGGAATAAAATTATTGATTTTCATACCTTATACCCTGAGGCTGACCTGATGCTGCTGTTTTCGTGCGTGGCCAGGCATGTGGCGCTCGGCCCGTTAATCTCAACCGAAATAAAGCTGGCTTCCATCAAATGGAAAGTCCCTTTGTTGGGATTTTTTTCCTTTGGTGAATTTGGTAGTAATGAAGGCAGGTCGTGTCAATTAAATAACCAGACTTTTACGTTGGCGCTCATTCGCGATAAAACATAAACTGTTCGTATGAAGGAAATTTTACGTTCGTTGGCCGCTAAAATTAATAACCTGGATCGGGTAGGTAACCTAAACAAATTAAAACTCGAGTTGCAGGAAGACCTGCACAAACTTGAGATGGAAAATGATATTCTTGAATTTAAACTGTCTCGCTCATTAAAAGATAAAAATGTATTAAATTCACTTTTATCGCATACTTCGCAAGACCTGAAAAAAGTATTGGAAAAATCGAGAAGCCAGGCAGATGAATTAAATATTTTGTTAAATACTATCCCCGCCCTGGTTTATTTTAAAGATAACCAACTTCGCTATCGGATCGCTAATAAAGCTTTTCTTGATTTTTCAGGACTCAGCCATGATGATGTGATCGGAAAGACGCTTGAAGAAGTTTTCCAACATTATATGCCCATTGGGAAATATAAAGAACTGGAAGAAGAAGTAATACGTGATGGAAGGTTTTTTTATAATATTGAAGAACAACTTGAGCGAAAGAATAAAAAAATATGGGTGCATACCAATATTGCACCGGTACGTAACCATCAGGGTTTAATTATTGGGCTTATTGGTATTTCATGGGATGTCACGAGTCAGAAAAATTACGAGCAGGAATTAAAACATGCCAAAGAGCTGGCTGAGGAAGGGAAACGTATTAAAGACCGTTTTCTTACTAATATGAGCCACGAAATTCGTACACCATTAAATGGTATAATTGGAATGGCTGAGATTCTGGAAAATACCGATTTAAATAAGGGTCAAAGAGAATATCTCGATATTTTGATGAATTCCGGTCTGCATTTGGTTCGCCTGATTGATGATGTCTTTGAATTTTCAGCATTAGAAGCAGGAAATGTAAAATTAAAAAGGAATTCAATTGATTTACATCTGTTTATAAAAAACATAGGCCGTGAAGTGCTTCCAACAGCTAAACGTAAAGGACTCTCGATTAAATTAGATATCGATTCGAATCTTCCCAATGTACTTCTCGGTGATGCTCAACATTTAAGTGATATTTTTGAAAATTTAATTTCCAATGCAATAAAATTTACCCGAAAGGGATTTGTGCAGATTCGTGTTTATGGGGTAACTAAGCGTGGTGATGACCGGTTTTGGCTTCGGGTAGAAGTAGAGGACAGTGGTGTTGGAATTCCCCGTTCACAGCAAAACCGCTTGTTCGATAGTTTTTCGCAACTTGACTCTTCCACAACTAAGGAATATCAGGGTACCGGGCTCGGGCTGGCCATTACCAAACGTTTGGTGGATATGATGAACGGGACTATCGGCGTTGAAAGCGAACAGGGCAAAGGTTCTACTTTTTGGGTGGAATTACCGCTGGAAATTGATGTTTCGCAACAAAAAGAAGAGGACTTTGATGATTCTGAAATTTTGGAAATGTTGAAAGAGTTTCGGGTTTTACTGGTTGAAGATAACCTGATTAATCAGAAAATTACCCGGATTAACCTTGAAAAAAACGGCTGTAATGTGGATGTGGCCAATAATGGTAAAGAAGGATTTAAAAAATATAAACAAAAGCTTTACGATTTGGTTCTGATGGATTTGCAAATGCCTGTAATGGACGGGTTTGAAGCTACGCGTATGATTCGTGATTTTGAAAAAGAACGCAAAGACCGGCATGCTTTTATTGTTGCCCTGACGGCCAATGTGCTGGAACAGGATAAGCAGCAAAGTAAAAAGGCCGGAATGGATGGCTTCCTAGGCAAACCGTTTAAACCGAAAGAGTTATTTCAGTTATTACACACCTTAATCATTAATACTTAGATGTTTACTTCTGAAGTTGTTGTTTTGATTGTCAGTGGCCTTTTAGTGGGTTTTATTAATACACTGGCAGGAGGAGGAAGTGTTATTTCGCTTTCAATCCTGATCATGCTGGGGCTTCCTGCTACGGTTGCCAATGGCACTAATCGTGTGGCCATTGCCTTGCAAAATGTAGTAGCCGTGTCCAGCTTCAAACAACAAAAAGTGTTGGAATGGAAGAAGGCACTGTATCTTTCTGTTCCGACTATTCTGGGGTCTATGGTGGGTGCGTGGATTGCTGTTGATATCAATGAGGAGGCTATGCAGCGTGCCATTGGCGTAATCATGCTGGTAATGCTTGTAATCATTCTTTTTAAGCCTCAGCGCTATATATATGGTAATGCTAAAGTGCAGGAAAAACCCATCAAATGGTATGTGTATGTCATCTTCTTTTTTATCGGTATTTATGCCGGCTTTATCCATATGGGCGTGGGGTACTTCCTTTTGGCCGGAATTGTGTTGGGCGCCGGATATGATTTGGTCAAGTCCAATGCCATAAAAGTTTTGATTATTCTTGCCTATGCTCCTTTCACATTGGCTATTTTCTTTTTTAACCAACAAATTAATTGGAAATATGGTTTAATTCTCGCAGCGGGTAACATGGTAGGAGCCTTTATTGCTTCACGAATGGCGGTAAAAAAAGGAGTTGCTTTTGTGAGATGGGTTATTGTGATTGTAGTCCTCATCACTTCGGCACAAATGTTTGGTCTTTATGATTTTCGGGCTTTGTTGATGCCCTATTTGGCTCATGTTAACGGGTAACAGACTATAAAATTACAGCCATGAAATATGTATATAAACTTTTAGTGCTTTTGATGGTAAGCTTCGTTTCCTGTAACCAACCCTGCAATTGCGATCAGGGAAAAACGCTTGGGAAATATGTATTGGTTATCCATGGCGGTGCGGGTACCATCCTGAAAAAGAATATGAAACCGGAAGTGGAAAAACAATATCGCGATAAGTTGGCTGAAGTGCTAAAGGCAGGTGAAGATATTTTAAAAAAAGGAGGCAGCTCGCTGGATGCCGTTACTAAATGCATTACCATGATGGAAAATTCTCCTTTGTTTAATGCCGGCAAAGGTTCCGTGTTCGATGCTCAGGGCAAAAATGAAATGGATGCTTCCATTATGAATGGTGAAGACCTGTCGGCCGGGGCCGTGGCAAGCGTTCATACCATAAAAAACCCCATTCTTGCAGCCCGTGCCGTTATGGAACATTCGCCCCATGTGTTGCTTATTTCAAAAGGAGCTGAACAATTCGCAGCCCGGCAGGGACTTGAAATAGTAAAACCGTCTTACTTTTTTACCGAAAAGCGGTGGAAATCCTATTTAAAAGTTAAGGCAAAGCAGGCTGTTGGTGAAAAACATGGAACCGTGGGGGCTGTGGCGCTTGACAAGCAGGGAAATCTGGCAGCAGGGACATCAACCGGAGGTATGACTTATAAAATGATGGGAAGGGTTGGCGACTCACCTATTATTGGTGCAGGAACTTATGCCGATAATACTTCCTGTGCCGTTTCATGTACCGGGCACGGTGAATATTTTATCCGTAATGTGGTAGCTTATGATATTGGTGCGCTTATGAAATATGGTCAGTTGAGTTTGAAAGAAGCTGCTAATTTTGTGATACTCGATAAGTTGAAAAAACAAGGTGGCGATGGCGGCCTTATTGCTGTGGACCACACCGGACATTTTACCATGACTTTCAATACCAGTGGGATGTACCGTGCTTATGCCACAAGCGAAGGATATAACGGCGTCTTTATTTATGCTAACGAAGAAAATATAAAGCCCCAAAAAAAGAAAATGAAGTAATATTGGAATTTATTTGATATACAGTTTCTGAAGTTTGTGTTTAAAAAGTTGATATGCGCATCATTGGTCACCGTGGGGCACCGGGATATGCCCCTGAAAATACTTTGGAATCGTTTGAGTTGGCTATCCGGCAGGGAGTCCCTGTGATTGAGTTGGATGTCCACCAATGCGCAAGCGGCGAGTTGGTTGTTATTCACGATGAGCGGGTAGATCGGACAACCAATGGAAAAGGTTTGGTTGCTGAAATGACGTTGGACGAACTCAAAAACTTAGATGCCGGAAACGGAAATCAGGTGCCAACGCTGGAGGAAGTTCTTGAAGCGGTGGACCGTCGTGTGAAAATAAACATTGAGATAAAAGGCCGGAAGGTGGCACAACCACTTGCCGAAATGCTCAGTAAGTTTATGTTTGAAAAGGAGTGGAACCCGAATTATTTTTATGTTTCTTCGTTTGACCATCGTCAGTTGAAACAATTTCATTCGCTGCTTCCGCGTGTAAGGATTGGTGTCTTGTATGAGATTTTTCCATTTAATTACCAAAAGCTTGCCCGGGAAATGAATGCCTTCAGTATTAATTTTTCCGTAGATTTCTGTGAAAAGGATTTGATTGCGGGCATCCATAAAAACGGGCTCGAAGCTTGGGTCTACACCGTCAACGAACCCAAAATTTTTGAGAAATTAAAAGCGATGGGTGTGGATGCCGTGTTTACCAATTATCCCGACCGCTTTTTGAAAAGTAATTGATATTAAATATAATAACTTAGGTTAAAAGAACTAAAAACAAGATATCATGAAAAAATTCTTTTTATCAGGCAGATGGTTTTTGTACACGTTAATGTTTTCTATCCTTTTGTTAGTCGTTTCATGTGTAAATAATACCCGAACACAAAAAAAGTCGAAAACTGTTAATAAATTGATTAAACCTGAGAAGCAGCTTGCTATTCAGGATGTAATGCTTAACGATCCGGCAAGTTTTTTTTATATCAACTTCAAAAATTATCCCCGGCATGATGCAAAACTTCCTGTCGGCATATTCGATTCCGGTACCGGTGGCCTTACTGTGCTTGATGCCATTCTGAATTCAGACAACTTTAATAACAAAACACACCAAAAAAAGAAAGACGGAAATATTGACTTTATGGCTGAATCGTTTATTTATCTTGGCGATAAAGCCAATATGCCTTACGGCGAATATCCGGGAAATCACAAAACCAGATTACTAAAAGAACATGTTTTTAAAGATGTACAATTTATTTTGGGAAATAAATATTATGCATCACAAACAGCAGAAAAATATCAAACAGACAAACCTCTTGTTAAGGCTATCGTAATTGCCTGTAACACGGCTACCGCCTATGGAAAAAATGATGTGGAGAAATTTCTTAAAGCAGCAGGCTTGAATTTAAAAGTAATAGGCGTGATTGGCGCAGGAGTGAGGGGTGCGTTAGAGGGCATCTCAAAAAATGAAAATGCAGCCATCGGGATTATGGCAACGGCCGGAACGGTGGCTTCAAACGGTTATCCGAATACCGTGGCAGAGCAGAAAAAGAAATTAAACTATACTGGCAAAATGATAACCTTTCAGCAGGCCGGTGTCGGACTTGCAGCAGCTATCGACGGTGAAAGAGACTATATAGACGAATCGCTCCGGTCTGTACGAAAAAATTACAGGGGACCGTCGTTTACAAATAAAATAGCTCCGATTGACAAATCAAATCTGAAGAGATACAATTTTGATTTTTCGGGAAATCATATTCTGTACACGGGAAACAGGGAAAATCCGGAAGAAATTCAGCTTAACTCGGTTAAGAATTATATTAAATATCATGTCATTTCCCTACTGGAAAAAATCAGAAAGTCGAAAAGTACGATAAAACTAAAATCAATTATTCTCGGTTGTACACACTATCCTTTTTTTATGAACGACTTTAGGCAAACACTTCAATATGCTTATAATTACATGGAAAACGGAAAATATGTTTACCGTCCTTATATGGAAAAAAAGGTTTCTCTTGTCGATCCTGCCATTAACACGGCAAAAGAGCTTTACACTTATCTGAATAATAATGATTTATTCAATAACGGTACTCTTTCCGACAGCCGCTTCTTTATCAGCGTACCAAACCTTGACAATAAAAATATTAAACTTGCAGACAGTCTGAATTTTACTCACGCATATAAATATGGCAGAAAAGCAGGCGAGATTCAGCAGTACGTAAAACGTGTCCCGTTTTCAAAAAGAAACCTTTCAGCTGATTTATTAAACAGGCTAAAAACAAAAATCCCGCTTACATATCACCTGATTGAAGGATACATGAAAGCAACTAAACCATAAAGGGAAAACTACATCGTTTTGACCATCGGTTGAGGTAGGGAAAAACAGCTATGGCAAGACCTTCGAACTAACTTTCCGATAGGATTTCATTTCATTGATAAATTTCTCAGCAATTGACTTGGAGAGAGGTACCAATGTGTCCAGGTGTTCGGGATGCCACTGTAAAGCCATTAAAAAACCTTTACCGGTTGTATCTGCCCATTCAATACCTTCGGCAAGGCTGTCAGCCGAACGGGCACTTACTTTCAAACCTTTGCCAAGCTTGTCAATTCCCTGATGATGATGACTATAAATCATTCCACTGTCGGCCCGGCTGATAGCATAAAGTTCAGTATTCTTTTTTACATAAACTTCGTGATAAGAATGCTGTCCGTCTTTTGTACGGTGAATTACTTTTGTTCCAATATCTGTTGGCAAATCAGTGTACAACGTACCACCAAGAGCCACATTTATCACCTGAAGCCCCCGGCAGATACCAACAAGTGGTATTTTTGAGTTCACAGCCTCATTGATAACAGCGAGTTCCAGGCTGTCGCGATGTCTGTCAGGAGGGCCGCATTTATCAGCTTCATCTAATTTTCCAAAAAGTCCGGGATAAAGGTCACCACCACCGGTACACAAAAGGCCATCACAGGTTTTCAGTACTTTCATGGCCGAATCAACGGTTAACGGATACAAATTAACAAACCGGATAGATGTATCAAATCGATGAAGCCAACCGCGGTATGTTTGATGTGAATTATACTTACTGATGGCCACTTTAAGCGGATTCGCCTTTTGAACGGAGCCTTGCTTACATCCAAAAAACAAAAATCCCGAAAGCAATAAAATAAAAAGTGTTGAAAGTTTGAATTTTTTCATAATGAATCGATATTATTAAACCGTTGAAAGATAGATTTTATTTTCAAACTAAATTTACAAATAAAAGAATAATGTTTTCACTAAAAGATGGCCTAATCTGTTATGATCGGACCGATATGATTTGCTGACAGTTCCTTTCTGAAGGCGGCAAATTTACCCTGTATCAATTTCTTTAGTTCTTCATTATAATTAATCAACTTAGCGTGTAACAATTGATAAACTGCAATATCCTGATCGGTGGGGGGAAAATCAGAAACCGCTACGACAGATGCCAGATAGCTTATTCGTGATGCCAGCCTGGCCGGATACCGGACATCATCCTGCCCTGTACCTGTTACTTTTAGCCGGATCATTTTTCCTTCTACAGCCAAAAATGTGGTGTCAATAGCCCCTATTTGATCAACAATGTCTTTTTTACCCTTTTGTGTGCTTAGCATGGCTTTCATATCATAAAGTTGGCGTCTTATTCTTTCAATTTTATTAATATCCCCTGCCAACTGATTCATATCCTGATAAAGCTTTTTTAATAGTAGGGATTGCTTTTTAATGTCTGATAAGCTCCCGGAGGAATGGGGATCCTTTAAAATGATCAATTTTTGCGAAAAGGTTTTATTTCCGGTTATCATTTGAACGGTATATGTCCCCGGGGGTTCAAGGATTGAGAATGGCTTGACCGTCGATTTCCTGATGCGCAATTTCCCCATCGGATACCAATCGGCATATTTTGGTTCGGTGCACATAATTATTTTCTCAGTAGGTTTCCCTCTTAAATTCCACCAAATCCTGTTAATACCGGGTTTCCCTTTTGTTTTGATTGTCCTAACCACATTTCCAACACTATCTTTGATATCTATTTTTATACTGTCAGTTTTCTTTGATAGCCAATAATTTACTGATGCGCCGTATGGTGGGTTCTGCCCGGAAGCCGGATCCGGGTGGAATTGCATTGATCTTGAAACAGGACGAAAACGATATGCCGGGCGTGGACTAAACAACCAAGCATCAGAGGAAGTGATTTTTCTTGTTAGTTGTTGCAGCGGGGTAATATCATCCAATATCCAGATGCCCCTGCCATAGGTTCCCACCACAAGGTCGTTAAAGTGTTTCTGTATGTCAATCCAGTACATTGGTACATGCGGCAGGTTTGTCATTAATGGTTGCCAGTTTTCTCCGTCATCAAATGAGTAGTAAAGTGTATTCTCTGTGCCAAGGTACAATAATCCCGGGCGAACAGGATCTTCCTGAATGTTTCTGACATAGTTTAAATTACCAAAAGAAATTCCATTGGTAATTTTCTTCCAAGTATGGCCATAATTGGAAGTTTTATAAACATAAGGTTCAAAATTACCAAGTAAATGGAGATCAACTGAAATATAAGCTTTGCCTGCATTCCATTTGGATGCACAAATATTACGGATTACCCCTAATTCAGGGAGATGGGGAATATTTTTGGTGACATTTTTCCATGTTTTCCCGTTATCCCTGCTTAGCTGAACCAATCCGTCATTTGTGCCACACCAGATTACTCCTTTTTTAACGGGTGATTCGGCAATTGCATAAATAACATCAGCATATTCAACACCAATATTATCCGGGGTCAACCCTCCTGAAAAACCTTGTTTACTTTTGTCGTTGAGTGTTAAATCGGGACTCACCTTTTCCCAGCTTTGGCCTCCGTTGGTAGTACGGTGTAAATACTGGCTGCCAACATAAATTGTGTTGTGATCGTGTGGGGAAATAATTAACGGAAAAGCCCATTGAAAACGATATTTCACATCGTTTGCCGGATGTCCGTGGGTATATTCGGGCCAGACTTCAACCTGTCTGTATTGTTTCGTCTTTTCGTTGTATCTCACAACAATTCCTCCCAAAGGTCCTCTTCCCGAACTTCCCGACCAAATAATATCGGGGTTAACCGGATCGGGCGTTGCAAAACCACTTTCGCCGCCACCCACATCGTGCCAGGATGCATTAGGTATAAACGGGGTCCCTGTAACCCTGCTTGGCCCTCTCGCGGAGGTAAAGTCCTGGCAATTGGCCAATACATGATAGGGAATATCGTTATCCGTAGTAACGTGATATAATTGAGCAACGGGCAACTGAACCCGATACCATGACTTGCCCCGGTTTTGAGAAATGGCAAGACCCGCATCGCCAACGACAATCATACGATTTCCATTTAAGGGATCTATCCACATACCGTGATGATCCCAGCTTGGAAGTGTTCCACGGGGCCCGGTAGTAATCGTTTTGCCTCCATCAATACTTTTAGAAAAAACAGAAGAAAGAAAATATATTTCATTTGGATTGTCGGTTGAAGCGGCACAGCGTGTAAAATAAGCTTGTCGGCCACCCAAATCACGGTTTGAATTTATCAGTTTCCAGCTCTTTCCAAGATTATCAGATCGCCAAAGCTCACCGCTATTGGTCTTTTTCCCGTCTATCGGCACACCGTCGCCCGTTTCAATTAGTGCATAAACACGTTCGGGATTTGACGGTGTCATGGCAAGGCCTATTTTCCCAACAGGCAAGGTCGGAAGCCCGTTTCCTGTCAGTTTTTTCCATGTCAGGCCTCCATCTGTCGATTTGAAAATGCCACTTCCCGGACCACCGCTAATACGTTTCCATGGTTTTAGTTCCAGTTGCCACATTCCTGCAAATAGAATGCTCGGGTTTGCCGGGTCGATGACGATATCCGAGGTGCCCGTGTTTTCATTAACAAAAAGTACATGGTTCCAGGTTTTTCCCCCATCAGTTGTCATAAAAACACCTCTTTCTTTCTGCGGCACGAAAGCATTCCCCAGTGCTGCAACCCATACAATATCCTGGTTTTTAGGATTTACCACTATCCTGCTGATACGCCCCGTGTTTTCAAGGCCAATATGTTTCCAGGTATCACCGCCATCGGTAGATTTCCAAACACCATCTCCCAATGAATTATTGGAACGAACAAAACTCTCTCCTGTCCCGGCATAAATTACCTGATGATTAGAAGGCGCAATGGCCAGCGCTCCTACGGAAGAAACCGGTTTATCATTAAACAGGGATTTCCAGTTAAGGCCACCATCGACTGTTTTGAAAATACCACCCGAAGCTGCACCCACATAATAAGTTGATGGGTCTCCGGGAATACCGGCTACCGAAATGGTACGGTTGCCTACAGGGCCTATAAACCTGAATTTTAATTGTTTTAATTGTTGTTTATCAATCTTTTGAGCTTGGGTTTTGTAAGCACCGGCAAAGATGAAAAGGAGGATGGAAAATAGAATTATTGAAATTTTACTAAACTGACGAATTAAGTTTTTCATATTTAAAGAATTATGTTCAAAACATAGTTATAAAATTGAACCGGATATTAATGTATGATACCTTAATTTTATTGATTTCCATGCCCAATTTAAAATATAAAAAGGAAAAGAGGCTGCAAGCAAAGCAGCCTCTTTTCCAACCAAAATAACCGTTACTGATTTACCGGTGTTACTGCATAAATTCCCGGGTCTTCTGCAGGTGCATTGGAGTTGGAATTCAACTCATCGGCAGAATACGGAAATCGTTCGGGATATTTTGTGGCCGATGATGGATTAAGCGGGAATGGTACTTCGAGGTCTGTATCACTCTTTCTTAATCTTCTTGCATCGTCGAAAGGGATATATGTAAGAAAACCGGACACATACCTTTCCTCAATAATCTGTCTTAACAATGCACGTGTTGGGTCAATGCCATCAGTATTCAACATGCCGCCGACTGCAAAATCATCAGCTACATAGTCATCGTATTTATAAGGTTCACCTGCGAAATTAGCATTAAGAAAAGCTCCTGTATTCAGATATTCACGTAACTGATTGAGATATCCAAGTGCTGTATTGAAATCAACTGTCCGGGCAGCACATTCAGCGAGGATAAGTGTGTTCTCTTCAAAGGAAACCATTTTTTGTGGTTCAAATTCCGAGGCAACCCCTTTATTGGCATTTGCACTGGTTTCGTCAATTTTATAATATTCGAAACGGGCTGTTTCATCGGTTTTCGCATTATTCCGACTATCAGTATTGGCCGGATCAAGCAATTGCATCAAAAAGCTGTTTCCGGTACCAATGTCCCCGCTACGTGAACCCGCAAGTAATTCGTAGAACAAGTTTTTGTTACCTGATGTTATTGTCGGGTCTCCTGTCGGAGTAAACTTCATATTGCCATCTGCCGAAGAAATTCCCTGTTGTGCAGCCTGATATGCATTTGAATAATCTTTCATATCCAGGTAATACCGTGCTTTTAAAGTATAAGCTGTCGCGAGCCATTTGGAAGCGTTTCCGTTAAAATAAATATCTGCTGCCAAACTCCGCGAAGTTGCAGCATTCAAGTCGGTAATGGCAGCGTCCAATAAACCGATTAGGTTGTTGAATACATCCTTTTGCGGATCAAATTTAGGATCAGCAATGGCCGGATCGTCAATTTCAGAATAGGGAACATCTCCAAAAAGAGAAGCAGCGGTTCCTATACTTTGGGCTTCCAGCACTTCACTAATTCCCACCAATAATTTATCGTCTGGGGCAGATTTGCGGATGTAACGAAGGTTAGGGATCATCCCCACATATATCTCGTGCCAGGGCGAAACAGATTCGGCAGTAGAAATATTGTATCCATAGATATTGGCATACAACGATTGGAACCCGATTAACTGGCCGCTCCACATTCCTGCAATCCGGTCAAGGTGCCCCAATTCGCTATCCACATTGGCGAGCATGGTACCCGTAAGGAAGTCTTTGGCCAAAATATCATCCGGTGTTATTTTGTTGGGATTATCATTGATGCCTTCAACCATTTTCTGGCATGATGGTGTTAAGAGCAATATCCCAATAATTATGATAAGTGATTTTATTGTTTTCATGACAAAATTCGTTTGGTTAAAATTAATAATTGACAGCAATGGAGAACAAAACCGAACGTGTTGTAGGGTTCGTAAAATAATCCAATCCACGGCCATTTCCGACTCCCATTTGCATAATCTGAGGATCGATTCCTTCGATATGGGACCATAAAAAGATGTCGCGGCCGGTTACAGTAAATACCATAGAACTCAACCTGGATTTCTTTTTGAATTTTTGTGTAGCAAGCGTATAGCTGAGCGAAAGTTCTTTAAGCCTTGTGTATGTGGCATCCTTAACAGCAAAGTTATAAGCCTGATTATCGCCAAATCCTCCACCAATACCGGTACGGTACCACGTTTCGTCAAGCAATACGGGGCCCCCGCCAAAGTCGGCCACTGAGCCTCGAACAGTTGTCCCTGCAGGAATAACATTTCCTTTGTAATCAACCAAATCCTGTGTAGTTGTAATCCTGTTGGCTGTTTCCTGTGTTGTACCAAATCTTCTTAAAACCCACAACGTCCTTGGCATAAATACTCCTCCATGCGAATGTTCAAACAACACATTTAAGCTTATGGTTTTCCAGTTAACACGCAGGCCTAATCCGGACTGCCATTTAGGGTTTGGATCACCCAATGGAACGGGGCCGGAGGTCAGCTGTGGAAATCCGTTGGCATCGAGAATGAAATTTCCGTCAGCATCGGTTTGCGAACCGGTACCATAAAGCTCACCGAGCGGATAGCCAACAATGGCCCTTGAACTTACCGATTGTCCGGTGAGGTCAATAGTACTGGTTCCGCTTAAACTAAGAACTTTATTTCTGTTCAGGCCAAAGTTTCCATAAACGCCGATATTCCAGTTTTTGTTATGGATAATTGTATAATCCAGGCTTCCTTCAAACCCTTTGTTTTGCATGCTTGCAGCGTTGGTGTATTGGGTATCAAAACCTGAAGATGGTGTTAGCCCCAAATTAATCAAAATGTCGTTTATTTTGTTGTGATAATAAGTAAGCGAAAGGGTAAGGTTGTCGCTTAAAAACCTAAAGTCAAAACCAACTTCCCATTCTGTTTTGATTTCAGGTTTCAGGTCAGGCGTTCCTTTGTTGTTGTCTAACCTGAACCCTCCGCCAAAAAGGGCAATATCCAATGGGTCACTGTATGAGCTGTAACTAAAACCACTCTCGGCAAGGTTTTGAAAGTGATAGGCTCCCGGTTGCGTACCTACTTTTCCCCACGACGCCCTTAGTTTCATAAAAGTAAGGGCCGAACCTTTCAGGTTTAGTATTTTATTCATTTGCCAGGCTGCATCCACTGATGGGTAGTAAAAGTTTCCTTTAATTGTAGAAGCTGCTTCCCCTGTTCCTGACAAGTTGATAAACAATTGATTGAACAAATGGAATGAAAGTAGCAAATATCCCCTGTTCGACAAGATTTGTCGGTTGTAATTATCGATGGTTGAATTTTCCGCAGCACTGTTCAAATCAGTGGTATGTTTATGGGTATTTACCAAAAAACCTGTAAGTTCGGAAGAGTTTCGTGTCCTTCTCCGGCTATTGATATTGTATCCCAATGTAGCCTGAAGGGATACGTCTTTACCGAGATGGAAATTACCTTTTGCAATAGCATCATAGTTTACCTCCTGGTTCCAAATAACATCTTCCGCCAACACGCCCGGGCTTCTTGAGCCGGCACTTCCAACAGGAAAGAAATACAACCGGTGATTGGTATAATTATCAATGCCGCCCCTTAAAGTAAATCGCAGCCAATCCAGAGGGATAATATTAATTTCCGGGACAAAAATAATCCGATCCAATTTGGAGTTGGCCTCCTGTTCGTTGGTGGTCCAAAGTGGGTTGTTATAGGTGGCGTATGATTTTTTACCCAAATAATTTCTATAGGCACGCGGGCGGTATGGGAATTCTTCACCTGCACTGTTTACATAAGTGCCGATATAATCTCTAATGTCAAAATCGGGCGGGTTACGAAGTAATCCCAGCAACAGTCCTGCCGTATTTGAACTTTGTTGTATCCTGTTAGAGAACGAATGCGTGTATCCGGCTTTGGTGGTAACGTGCAACCACGTGGCCAGCTTAAAACTGGTATTCAAACGTAGATTGGTTCTGTTGTAATCTGAGTTACGGATAATACCATTTTGATCCAGGCGGCCCAGACTAAAGAAATAATTCCCTTTATCGGTGCCCCCGCTAATACTCAAATTGTGTTGCAGGCTGTTACCCATCCTAAAGACAGCATCCCAATTGGAATCCACATACGTATCTTTCGAATTTTTAGTAATAATCGGGTAGTAAATTGTGCCGTCATCGGCCCTGTAATATTCCCCGGAAGTGTTTACCTCATCGGCGCCTCCAGCCCTGTCGGGGATATAATCGCCCCAAGATTCGGATTTTGTAGGGGAATACACTCCGCTACGGCCCTGTCCCCACGTATTTTGCATGGGAATTCGTTGGCTTACCTGATCAAATGAACTGGTAAATTTGTAATTGATACGCATTTTTCCTGCTTTCCCGCTTTTTGTGGTAATAACAATTACTCCGTTGGAAGCCCTTGATCCCCATAAAGATGCGGCAGAGGCCCCTTTTAAAATTTGTATTGATTCGATATCATCGGGGTTAATATCATTTAGGCGTGACTCCTGTGAAGTACCCCCGGAGGTTCCGCCTGTTACATTGTTTCCTCCCCCGTAAGATGTGGAGTTGTTGATAGGCACGCCGTCAAGAATAATAAGGGGTTGTGTGGAGCCTGTAATGGTGTTGGCCCCTCGGATACGGATGTTTGACCCGGCCCCCGGGTCACCGTTTGTTTGCGAAATATCTACATTGGATGCTTTTGCCCCCAATGAATTAATAAGGTTAACTTCGCCTGATTGTGTAATTTGTTGAGGCCTTACAACTGAAACCGATGCTCCCATCTGATCTTTCATTTGTTTAAAACCCAAAGCGGAAACCACTACTTCATTTAATTTGGTAATGTTTTCACGCAAGCTGATGTTGTACACTTTCTTTCCACTCAATTTTACCTCCAGTGTTTGATAACCAATGAAAGAAAAGACCAGTGTACCTCCTTTTGCAGGGACTTTTAAGGAAAAATTTCCGTCAAAATCAGTGACGGTTCCTGTATTTGTCCCTTTCAATAGAATTGACACTCCGGGCAACGACTCCCCATTTGAGATAGAAGTAACCTTTCCCGTAATTGTACTTGTCTGGGCCCATGCCCCATAGGGAAGCATAAACATACAAACAAGCATCATTAAAGCATAAATTTTTTTCATAATGTGAAAGATTTGGTGAATAATATTAATAATATTGACTTTAAGATAACTCGCTATTTAGTTTATAATGATAGAAATTAATGACTTCCAGCAGAACTCTAATTTTTTTGTTATATGACAAAAATGCCTTTTACCTTTTTTTGTTGTGCAATAATAACAACCTTTTATTAATTTTACAACAAATTAACAATTAAAATTTGGATATATTTATTTTTTTTATTAAAAGATATTTATTATCTGTAAGCATATAGAGATATTAAGTAGCAAATAGAAATAATTAAGAGGAATTGAGTAGTAAATTAAAACATCTTTCAAAAGAAAAATATTAATCCAATAATTTTTTACAATGTAAATTTTTTTGATAAATAAAAATAATAGTAGTGTAAAATGGAATACGAAGCAAACAAAAAACTCATTGGTATCATAGGTGGCATGGGCCCAATGGCTGGAGTAAATCTATCGGAGATGATTATCAACGAGACTATTGCAATAAAAGATCAGGATCATCTGCCACAAGTTTTATTATCAGTGCCACAAAACATTGCAGACCGAACTGAATTCATTTTGGGTTCCGTTTCCGAAAATCCGGCTCATGCTATATTTTCGATGTTGAAAAAATTAGGGTTGTTAGGGGTTACTGTTGCCGGAATAGCCTGTAATTCGGCTCACGCACCCGCTATTTTTAATGTTGTTATTGATGAACTCAATAAAAGCAAAATGAAACTTAAACTGCTGAATATGATTGAAGAAGTGGCCAAAGTGATAAAGCTGGAGTTCAATGGTGTGAATAGGCTTGGGGTGTTGGCAACAACGGGTACTGTAAAAGCGGGACAATATCAATTATTGGAAGATTATGGACTTAAAGTTGTTTATCCTACAGAAGCTGTTCAGAAGAAAATTCACCAGGCCATTTATCATCCTGATTATGGAATTAAATCTGTTACGGGAAGCATTTCCTTTAAATCAAGGCAACAGCTTGAAAATGCGACCCGATCTTTAATCTATGAAAAAGTGGAAGTTATTGTGTTGGGGTGCACCGAATTGTCATTGGCTTATAAAACCAACAACTTTGGTGGCGTTCCACTTATCGATTCTAATCGGGTGCTGGCCAGGGCATTGATCCGTGCGATTGATCCATCTAAACTAAAACCCTGGAGACAGAAATGATTAGATAACTTGTATTGAACTCACATTATTAAAACGAACACACTATCATTTAGACTAAATATTATTTACCTTGCCGGACAATAATTTTAACTGTTTTTATGCTGTTATCTTGCTGAAAGATTAACAAATAAACACCATTGTCTCGAAAAACCTCTCTGTGAATTTGATAAACATGGGGACCGGGACTTTGTTTTTCATTGGCCAATACCATCAGCACCTGTCCCTGTGCCGAACAGAATTCAATTTTTACAAATGCATTTTTCTTTAAGGTGTAACGAATGTTTAACAAACCCGATTGGACCGGGTTTGGATAGATTACTATTAAGCCGGTTTTGTTTTCCGGAACACCGGAGATAAGCGACTGGCGAAAATACTTTAAACGTGACAAAGCCCTTTGTGCCAGGCTTTTTTCTTTTAGCGATATCACATTCTTTGGTAAAAGAGTTAAAGTACGCATACTGTCCATAAAAGTTTTCGTGGTTGTCAAAACACTATCTTCAAATGGAAAAGTACACGACCACAGACCAGCACCATTGCCATCGCGAAGTTTATAGGAGTTGATGTATTCATCATCTGAAACAAAATCAAACAGTGTCGATCTGATTTGACGGGCAATATCACACAAAGGAGAAGTGGATTCACCGTCGGCTTCTACCGGAGTATTCACGACGGGCCAATACGGTAGTGCCACGCTGCTTGCCGGTTGCCCTAAAATAGTCCACATGGTGGATAAACCTGCTTGCTCCGTTGGCAGAACCCCATGAATAACAGCAGCCGAAACCGAAGAGTTGCGGCATATACTTTTGGAGGTATTGATGTATCCTTTAGGAATACCCGGCGACCATTGATGTGGAAAGGGAACCGAAACCGGATTACTGTCGAAATCAGAGAAATCGCGCATTTGGTAGCGTAGGATACTTTTGAGATTTAGGGAATCACCTGCATAAAATTGGGCTATCAGGTCTGACGAACGGTTATACCTTTCAATACCGGTAGAGCCGCCCCCCGTCATGGAAAAATTGGTTCGTATCACATAGCCATGCGGGGAATCATCTGCATTAAATTCCCAATAGTTGTTGCCGGAAGTTTCAAATATTGCCGCCTCACCGGTTGAATCAATTACCCCGAAATCTGCATGGGTCTTGCGCCCGCTTTGGTTGGTCGAATCCAGATAATGACGAAACGCTTCCACAGTTTTACAGTTTCCCAGAACATCGCGCATAAATGCGCCATTGGAGGGGCCTGAAGAACCTGCCTCCAAATCGGAAGATAAGGTATTTACAATGGCAAAACCGTGTTCGTTTAATCCCATCCAGGAATAAGTGCTGCTTCCGGCATTGGATACACTGATGAATTTGTAACGATAAGCGGTGTTGTATTTTACTTCGTTGTTGGGTGCCGAACTATAATCGCGGGTTTTCCATACCATGGGGCGGCCATCGCTGGTAGCATTTCCCGAAGCCACGCCAATGGTACATTCGTCATGCGAAAAGTTACCGGACAACTGGCTTGTGGCCGTCAAGGATGCCAGAAAGAAAAAAATAAATATCTCAATTCGTAAAGCTTTCATATTTAGTGTTTTCTAACGGGTTAAAAGTACATTTTTTTATTATCAGATTATTATGAAATAGCCTAAACCTCCAACCATTTTTCCCTTAATTAACTATCGAAAATATTATTGTAAACCAGATAAGCAATATAATTATTTGATATACAATATATTATTATCTAAATTTATGTCCGGTATATAGTCATTACCGAGTTTTAGTTTATCAATTTTTTTGTTAGTTTTAATTGTAACTATTTTGGTGCTTTTATCTCTCCAAATGGCTGCTGAATAATGAATTCTTTGTATTGAATGGTCGTTGAAAGTTACAATCAGGTTCAGGGGAACCGGAAGATCTCCCAATTTCTTAATTGTTATTTCATATGAATTATTATTTATTGCAATATGGTTGATACTTAAATCGGGGTAACCGTTTTCGAAAAACCAGGACTTCCAAAACCAGTTTAGGTTTTGATGGGCGGTTTGATTAATTATATTAAAGAAATCTGTCGGTGTGGGATGTTTTCTTTTCCAGGTATTGATGTATGTAATAAGGCACTGCCTGAACAATTTTTCTCCCAGCATATCTTTTAGGACGTATAATGCTACAGCCGGCTTCATGTAATTATTGAAGTATGATATTCTGCCCTTTAGCATGGTCGAATTGGTCATGGCGGCAATATTCCAATCTGTATTCGCTTTTTTGCTCATGCTCTTTGCGAATCGCGTTAAGCGGTTTAACGAAGGTTCATTTTTCAATTGATATTTATAGGGAAGCATTGATGCAAAAGCTTCATCCATCCATGCATGTTCGGTTTCGTTGGTTAAAACGTAAAAGGGAAAATAGTTGTGTGTGATTTCGTGGGCGGTTACATCAACGGTCCTGCCATGATTATCAGCTGAAGGATCGTTTTCAATCATGGGGTACTCCATACCACTGCTTCCGTTTGTACCGTTAAAAACAGTTACCGCCGGAAATGGAAATGGGACTCCCGGTAAATCGGTTGATAAATAAACAAGTGTTTTCTTCGCCAATTTTACAACTTCGGTAAAATCTTTTGCCTTAGGTGGATAAACTGCTTCTACAAAGATTTTATTGCCTGATATTTCCAAAGAAGATGCATCCCAAAGAAAGTGATTGCTTATTCCGAAGGCGACATCTGATACCTGATCGGCTTCAAATTTCCAGATGTTGCTTTTAGTTAAGGGTTTGCTTTTTTTGAAATCGTCTAAACTTATGATGGGAATAATGGCATCGCTTTGATGTGCCTCCAAAAACTTTTTGTAGATGTTATTTTGCAGTACTTCTTTGCCGTTTTTAAGTAATCCCGAACCCCAAACCATATAGCCGTCGGGGACTTTCACAGTGTATTTATAATTTCCAATATCATAATAAAATTCCTGGCCGCCGGTGTGGATATTCATGTCCCATCCTTTTATGTCGTCGTAAACAGCAACTTTCGGATACCATTGCCCCAAAAAGAAAGATGAGTCATCTTTAGCTCCCATACGCATATTGGTTTTAGAAGGAATTGAAAAACTCCACTTTACGTTTATATTCTTTGCTTCGGAAGGGAAAACGGGTGTTTTTAGTTCTGCAATTAATAGGGTGCCTATAATCTTAAAATTCGTAATAAGCCGATTATCAATTTCTAAGACTCTAATCTTGACGCCTGAACCGATATCGTCAGGATTAACAGGGCTGTCTCTTTGGCTTCCTTTTTTATATAAATTTTGAAAAAGATGAAATACTATTTGGTATAGGGTGTCGGGGCTATTATTCACAAAACTAATTTTCTCGCTGCCAATAAGTTTTTTTTCCGAAGGAATAACTTCTGCTGTAATATCGTACGAAATGCGGTTTTGCCAGTATCCCGGCCCCGGTATTCCAATTGTTGTCCTTGTTTTTGCTTGAAGCGCTTTCGAGAAGTTTTTACTAACCGGTAAACTATTTTGGCTGTTACCCAAAAAAGGGATGAGAACAAGAAGAAAAACAAATGCTGATCGAAAGCCAAATTTTTTAAAGTTAAAATTATTCATTGTCAAATAAATTGGTTATTTCTTTATGCGAGCTTTATGTTTATCCAATATCCGAAGTGTTTTTGCAATGGGAAGTGCTTTTACTACTCTACCGTGTTGGCCTTTCATGTCGGTAGCCATAAAAAGTGAATTGTAAATAGCTTCTTCAGTTGATTCAACAACTGCGAGAAAGAGTGGCGACATTTTATCATTAGGCACATCAGGGATCATTCTTTCTTGTTCCCCTGAACGGTAAGGAACCTGAACTCTTTCGTCGGTGCTAAATGCAATAATGTAATCGCCGCTCCCGTTTGATGAAAAAGATCCGACACGCCCTAAGGCTAAATAGGAGCGTTTGGCCAGTCGTTTTAAGTTCCTAACAGATAAAGGGGCATCGGTTGCAATTATAATCATGCAGGAACCATCAACAACATAAGGTACGTCGTTAGCCATATAATAATTGTTCAATTCTTTACCTACGGGTGCACCGTTAATTGTCAGTATTCCGCCAAAATTTGTTTGAACAAGAACCCCCACCGTATATCCGGTTTTGTCTTTTGGCAGCACACGCGATGAGGTCCCTATACCTCCTTTAAATCCCATACACATTGTACCGGTACCGGCGCCTACACATCCTTCCCGTACCGGTCCGGTTGTCGCCGAATTAATGGCTTCAAGAACATCTGAAGTTTTTACCGCCCGCGATTGGATATCATTGAGCCAGCCATCATTGGTTTCCCCAACAACAGGGTTGATGGATCTAACATGGGCATTTTCAGGGTTTGAAAGTGTGTAGTCAACTAAAGCATTGGCTACGAGAAAGGCATTAAGTGTGTTGGTTAATGCTATCGGGGTTTCTATATTGCCGAGTTCTTCTATTTGAGTGGTACCGATTGCTTTGCCAAAACCATTACCAACAAAAACTGCAGCGGGTACCTTTTCTTGGAATAAGTTTCCCTGGTGTGGCAAAATAACCGTAACACCCGTGCGGACAGAATCCCCTATAATAAGCGTTTTCTGCCCTACCGAAACCCCTTTTACATCGGTAATGGCATTCCATTTGCCAGGCGTGAGAATACCCGGCTCAATTCCCAGAACCCTGGCCCTTACTCTGTTTTGCGCCATAGAAGTTGTAAAAATGTTCAGAAATAAAAAGAGAATAAGTATGAATTTGTTCATGATTTTATCTTTTAATAAACCATTTTCTAATCGTTTCCTGTTTAGTCTTGATCACCAACAGATACATCCCGGGCTTCAAATCTTTCAGGTCGAGCACACATGGTCTTTCTTTGAGTAGCTGATGTTTAACCAGAATGGTTCCCATGGCATTATAAACGGAATAATATGTCGGCTTAACATGATCATCCAACTGAATGTGGATAAAATCGTTAGCCGGATTCGGATAAACTTTCAATTTGTTGTTAGTATGAAATAGTACGGAAGCCGGCCCTTCTGCCGGATCGCTCATAAACAACCAATACCGTCCTATGGAGGAGGTAAACATGTCGCGGTTGTTGTGCCCTGCCCCGGGGACCGTGTCACGGTACTGCAAGCTGGTAATGGATTCACCGTAATAGTGTTTAAGATAATTAAAATAGATGGTTCCTCTTTCCAGGCGGTAACTTCCCTGTAACTCGGCCTGGCACGACTGGTCAAGCGACGAAGAGGTTTCGTCCGTATCCAGTTCCCCAAGCAAATAAACCACCTCCCTGCGCTTCATCATGTTACGTATAGAGTCGGCACCAAATTGATTGGGATAAGAATATAATTTGTCCAGCCCGTAACGCCAATTATTGTATGTTGAACAGGTTGTGGATGGAACTGCGAACTGGTTTACGGTTCCGGCAATAGCCCTTTCATTATCAAGATAAAGGTACGAACTCGGGTTGGCCACAATAAACCGGACATGAATTCCATATTTGTTCCAAAGGATATCGGTCACAGGGCTGGCAGCCGAATACCGGTTTACCAACTGTGCGCCGGCAGAATGGCCTGCCAAAATAATAAACTTTAAATTTGGATGAAAAGTGGCAAGTCGCATCATCAGCGTGTCCATTACGGCATAGGAAGAAATGCGTTCGGGGCGGGGATGTCCCGAATTGTTTTTTGAGTTGGAACCCGATTTCCATCCACTGGACCAATAAAGGTAGCTGTTGTCGAGAAAATTGGGATCAAGGTCTTCTTCTTCAAGGAACTGCGGCGCTACGACCATGAGCGAATCGGTATAATGCGAACTCATGGATGCGGCTTCTTTCATGTTGCGGTAATAATCACCGGCATTTCTGTTCATTCCGTGCACCACCACCACAATTTTTTTGATGGCAGTATTTGAGGAGTCCAGCTGAAAATCGGCAAAATAGGGAATTCTCAATATGCTACCGTTAATGTTCATTTTCAGACTGTGCGATCCAACCTCATCCACCTGTGCCCGGGCAGAAACGGAAAAGGCCATCAGGAGCAAAAGGGACAGTACCCTTAAAAGGGAAGCGGACAACAAATTTTCGATGAAAGCCGAAAACAAAGCTTTAACAAAATGGTAAAAGAGTTTCATTATACCAGATTTTTTATTTAAATCCAACGGAAAAATAGGTTACAAAATGGTGCAAATTAACATCGCCGGTAATTCCCATATGTAATTTCCGTACGGGAACCCATGTATCGTTGAGGCTCGAACCGTGGCGCAGGAAATATCCCGTCAGGGAGCGGTGTTCGTTTTCCTGTACCAGTCTTGTCATAAAATTTACGGCAAATGTTACCGAGAACCTGCCGCACCACGACACTTTATAATGTGAGATGCCTTGTTCGTCAATGAGACTATCATACAGGGCATGGTCTTTTTGCAGGGTAATCTCCCCCGTTAAAAAGCGGGTGACCAGCGTAGAATCATAATCCATGGCTTTTTGGTAGCCTGCGGCATCCGTACCGAAAGGGTGATAATTGTAATAACTCCAGGCATGATCACCGTAATGCATCCCGTCGGACGAAACCAAAACAGCCAGGTCTTTTCCTAACTTCAGATGTTTTTCCAAAATGATTTTTTTGATAACGTTTGCCAAATCTTCCGCCAGGCTGTTCATTTTATCCCAATGGGTAAAAGGAATAAGAATGGGAACGATTTCCACATCCCGGTTAAAATACTGCAGGAATGGGACCAATGCTTCCAAAGAGTGCTCGGTTTCGATAACCGTTCTGTTCATGATGTAATCACTCTTTGGTAAATTGGCAATTATTTTTTTCCTCAATGGTGAAATTTTTACCTTTCCGTAAGGCCCACGCCAAAATTTGAAATTCCCGAAAATTAACTTATCGCGAATGCCGAAAGTTTCCGACCAATGTGCATTACCAATTAATATTACTGTTTTGGCATGGATATGGCGTTGAATGTGTATGGCTGTACGGCCGGCAAGCGTATAGTCGTCGTGAGGAGAAATACCAAAGATAAATGGCGTATTTTCCGAAAAATTATATTTTTTGCTGTTGTTGAGTGTTTTGTCTTTTTCCACCCGCTCGCAAAAATTAGCAATAAAATCCATCTGTTTTGCCGTGTGTGGAAAACCTATGGTGTCCACCAAACCACGCAAATCCCCCTGCGCGGGAATTGTAACCCGGTTTAAAACATGTTTCATCGGGATTTGTGCAAAATTGTTTTTAAATGGAATCATTGTAAATATAAATAATGGTAAATACAGAAAAAAAATCTTTAAATTTTTCATTTTCATTTTCATTTTTCATTTTCAATCAGCTTCCCTGAATGGTTTCATCTTCCCTGATCCTCGGAGCAATAGCAAATCCGGTAAAGCCATATATGATGGCGAAAATAAATCCGGTATAACACATAATGGCCCACGGGGCATAGTCGATCGTATCGACCCCCAGTGTACCTGCCATAAATACACCTGCAATACTCCATGGAACAAGTGGAACAATAACGGTACCGCTGTCTTCGGTAGTACGCGACAGGTTCTTTGCCGCTAAATTGAGCTTTTTATAAGCAGGGGCAAATAACTCTCCCGGAATAAGGATTGATAAATAGGAACTTCCTGTCATAAAGGCTGTTGCAATGGATGCAAAAACTGAGGATACAATTAGTTTTCCCCTTGTATGGGCAACTTTTAGTAAACGTTCAAGGATAACATCCAGCATCCCGGTAACTTGTAAAATTCCTCCAAATGCAAAAGCAGCAAAAGCGATAAGGGTAACATGCATCATTGATGACATTCCTCCTCTTGAAAGCAATTCGTCAACCATGGGCTGTCCGGTATGTGCGGCGAAACCAGTTGCCATTGTAGCTATGGAAGCGGTAAGATTCGTATGTTGGAAAACAATGGCAAAAATAACGGCCACAAGTGAGGAAAGTAACATGTTGGGGATAATGGGTTTCTTAAACACAGCCGAAAACAGGGTGATTGCCGGAGGTAAAAGTAACCACCAACTGAAGGTAAAGTTTGATTGGATAGTTTGCATGATCATCTCGGTTTTCACGAGTGAAACATTTCCTGCATGAAGTGTGTGAAAACCAAGAAAAAAATAAACAACCAATCCTAATATCCAAGCCGGAGCAGTAGTCCAAAGCATATGCTTTATATGGTCGTACAAGTTACTTCCGGCAGCAATGGGTGCCAGATTTGTAGTATCCGAAAAGGGTGAAAGTTTGTCTCCGAAATAAGCTCCCGCAACGATGGCGCCTGCCGCCTGCCCCAAAGGAATCCCCAAACCATGTGCAATCCCCATAAATGCAACCCCCAAGGTTCCAACTGTTCCGTATGAAGTTCCGGTAACCACTGAAATAATCGAGCAAACCAAAGAAGCGGTTACCAGAAAATATTGAGGAGAAATAATTTTTAACCCATAGTAAATTAACATGGGAATAGTTCCGCAGGCAATCCACGAGCCAATGATAGTTCCTACAACAATAACAATCAGCATGGCAGGCATACCTTTCATCATGCTTTTGATAAAACCATTTTCCATTTCTTTATAGGAATAACCCAAACGCAGGCCAATGAAAGCAGCTACGGCAGCGGCAGCAATCAGCAATATTTCCACGTTCAGATGATAAATACCGTAACCTATGCCAAGGAAAACAGCAACAGCAAACAAAGGAATAATCGACTGTAAAAAGGTGGGTTTTTGTTTCTTTTTTTCCATATTTTCTTTTTAAAAAGGTTGCGGATTACTGCTTTTACTCCGGTAGTTTCTCAAGATTGCCTGTGTTCACAGGCTGAACAATACGTGCAACCGGATATTCATGGCCGATCTTCAAATAATCTGTGAAACAATACTGATGCATAGCACTTTTGGACACAATGCCATAACTAGATTGCGGTTCCAGCAGCAACGGAATTAAATTAGAAGCCCGCTGGTTTAAAAATACAAGTACACTTCCTTTGGGGAAATTTCTTTTTTCGCCCCATTCATAAACGTCCACATTTTTATGGGATTTGTCTTCTTCCCGGTCGGGTGTTACATGTTGGATGCGATAAAATTCGGCCTGAATATCCAGTGCATTTTTTAAAGCAAACATTTCTATTCTGTTTCTTTTTAACAGGGCGATTAATTTTGTTTCCGAAGCTGGGAAAATGTAAGCTATAGGTTTTTCCACACTTTTTTTGACTTCCACTAACGAATAATAATGAGTTAATGGTTTGGTCACCGTTTTCCATTTGTAAAAATCAAATACTGGAAAAGCACAGGTTTTGTGCAATGGATCCGGAAAATAGTCCATTTGCAGGCGCGAGATTTTGTTGTATTCATCGTTGCCGGTTAATAATTTGCTTTGTGCAGTGGAAACCAGTTGCAGAATTTGCTGTTGATGATGGCTTACCGTTTGCAAAAAAGCCAACAAAGCTGCCCGCTGTCCCAACGTTCTGTGTTTCAGGTTTTGCGTTGGATCGGCGAAGCGCCGGCCTTCGATGATAAAAGCCAATGTGTTGTAAATGCCCATACTCTGGCGCCCGTCGTTAATAGCCGTAGTGCTGTGGCGGAGTCTTGAACCTGGAAACGGCATTCCAACCGTATAACGATGAAAAGTAAAGCCTTGTTTTTTAATAGATTTGCCGGTTTCCGGGATAAATATTTTTCGGCTGAATTCGATTAGGGACGGATCCGCGTTCAGGTTCGTCAACCCGCCGAGCATCTCATCGGCCGCTTTGATATAACCATGATCAATCCACTCTTTTTTAATGCTGTTGTACTCGTGAATATCCAGCACTATGTCCGGTTTCCATTTCAGAAACAACGTTTGAAGAGCCAGCGCTTCCGGTTCACTCAGCACAACATGGTTTCGGTTTAAATCCATGTTATGGGCGTTTCGTCTTTGAAGTAGTTCGCCTCCGTCCGGATTGGCTTGGGGAATCAAAATCAAATCAAAATGTTGCAGCAACTCCGCTTTATCCGTAATTAAATCACGGGCCACCAGCAGGGCAGCCTCTTTTCCGGAAGGCTCGTTGCCATGCTGCTGGCAAAAAATCAGTACCAACGGCTTTTGACTGCGATGGGAAGCAAATTTTTTATCCGATGTAAAAAAGAGAGCCGGGATGTCACGTCCCTGAACAGATTTTCCAATCATTGTCATGGAAACATGCTTTGACCTGCTGCTTAGTTCGGTTAAATAGGTCATCATGGGTTTGTAAGCGGTCAATTTGCTGAAATCATTGGTTTCAGCGGGCGGTTTTACAGGTCCGGCATTTTTCCAGGAAACTGCAATGATCATAAAAAATAGTACCATCCCCACAACAAATATTTTATTGTTTGTGGATAGCCGGGAATGGGATTTCTGAAATGATTTGTAAAGTTTTGCCATGGTGTATTGTTTATTTAAAGAATTAGTTTTCAAAGGTTCCCTTTTTAATTGGATGGCCGTTTTTAACCATCAAAGTTCCGTTAGCCAACAAAAATTGAATTTCAGTGTTGGCATCCAGCAAAATAATGTCGGCATCCTTTCCGGGATGTAGCACTCCTTTGCCATGAAGTTTGTAAATGTTAGCCGGATTGGTTGATACCACCTTAAGAGCTTGTTCCCAAGGTAGTTTGTGCTTGTTGACCAGTATTTTAAAGGTGTTATAAATAGCATCCGGCGTACCAATTCCCATTTTTACAAATTTTCCGTTTTCATCGAAAATAGGCATTGAGCCACAACCATCCGAAGTGGTAGTAATGTGTTCCAAAGGTACTCCGGCAGCCAGCAATTCCATTACTCCGTCGGCTGCATTTACACTATTCCGTCCAAGAGTGCCCGGATAAGAGGTCAGGTCAATGTATCCGTTTATGCCATATTTTTTGGCTTCATTAAATATGTGCTTGTTGCGATTGCAATGGGTGGGAAGAAATTGGGTGAAATGAAGATCAGTTGTTGCTACAGCCTCATTTATCAAACGAAACGGATTTTCCCTGTCACCCATATGTACGTTAACAATCCCGGCTTTGTTGCCCAACATCCCCCCGATACGGGCATGAACAGCCAGTCTGATAAGTTCATTAAGTGTAGGTTCTGAAGAGCGGTGGTCGGATAGGGCAATTTCTCCCACACCTATTATTTCTTCAATTAAAGATATATCGCGGCCCACATCCCCCAGTAAAGTGGGCGTGGGAATTTGATAAGCTCCTGTCATCATCCAGGCTGAAACACCTTCGGCACGCAAGCCTTTCACCTTCATTAAAACGGCTTCCAGGTTCCTGGTAAAGCCGTCAGTACCCAAAAGTCCGATTACTGTGGTAACTCCGCCTTTTAGCATTTGACTCAGCTGCAACTCAGGCGTTCGGGTGGCCGGTCCTCCTTCTCCACCCGAACCGGCTATGTGAACATGGCCATCAATTAAGCCCGGAACTGCACGGAGGCCCCCGGCTTGAATAATTTCTCCCCCAAAACGGGTAACTTCAGAAGACGAAATTTCGTTTTCAATAGCTAAAATAATCCCACCACCCAGCAGAATATCTTTTTTACCCACCGGTTCAGGAGCAAAAACTTCACAATTTTTAAGTAGTATCATCCTAATTCTTATTAAAACAAAAAACAGTAACAAGCCTTAACCTAATTCCATTCCCCGTAGTAATCAATCGCTACATTGGCTTTGGCATCGGTTGAATATTTCTCATTAAAGTTGTAGGTCCATCCCATAGTGGTGGATCCGCCTCCGCTTTGTGTGGTTATTAATGCATGATTGGGTAGGTAGCCGATGGCATTGGCTTGGTCGCGGGGTAATTTACGGTCGCCGTGCGTCGGGTCAACCGGCACCCATCCGTAATGTGGCAAGTACACTTCTATCCAGCGGTGAAAAACATCATCAATGGCACGCTTATGACCTCTTTTGACAATTGATCCTACATAACGGGCAGGAATACCGGCAGCGCGGCACATGGAGATAAACACAAAAGTATATTCAGAACAGGACCCGTTTCCCCGTGCCAGTACCGTCGGAGCTTCGTTCCACCCTCCGGTGCGTAAATAATACATGTGGCTAATTACGTAATTGAAAATATCACGCATTTTCCAATACATGCTTTTATCTTTTCCAATGGCTTTTGTCACTGCATTTTGAATCACCGGATGATGAATCTGGTATTTAGAATTATCCACGAGATATTTGCTTTTCACCTCTTCCGGAATATCATTTTCGCCGCCCACTTTGTCAGGATCAATAAAATAGCGTACTTCCCATGTCGTTACTGAAAAATCATTGGTAAGCTGTCTTTGTTCTCCGGGTTTCAGGTTTTTAAACTGGAAATGGGCGGTTTTTTGCCCCCACTGATCGGTAACAATATCTTTAATGGCCGGTTTATATTGAAACTTGCTTGTTATTTCCTGGTTGGGCCTGTTTTCGGGGAGTGCAAAATATACATCCATTTGTTTGATGTTTCCAGGTCCGAAGTTATCCACATTGTAATAGTAACTTAATTTGGCTTTATATGGATTGTAACGGATATATTTCTGACTGTCAAGTGCTTTTAATTCGTAAATTTTAGTGTCTTCAAAATCTACATTCCAAAGGTGTTTCCCGTCCCAGGTAATATCAGCAGCCGAGCCTCCCGGTGCTTTGGTAATCAGAACTACGGAACCTCTTGTAGGATCAATCATATAAATTTCATTCCGCATGCGGTCGGGAACCCACAGGTATTTTCCATCGAAAGTTACGCCCTGTGGATGCAGGTCAGGTGACGGATATTCCTTAATGGTTGTCCCGTCTTGCGGATCGAATTGGATGAGTTTGTTGTGAATATCATCCACACACCACAGGTATTTGCCATCCCAGGCCAAACCCAGCGGCGCCGGTGTTGGGGCAAACAGGGTTTTTACCACTGTACCATCTTTGGGGTCAATTTGAAAAATACGGCCATCATGGTATTCATCGCCTTGCGGGATAAGTCCTTTGGCATCGGCACACCAGAGATATTTCCCGTCGAAGGTGAGCCCCATAGGCCAGTAAGCCGGCGACGGGATACTCCTGATGATGTCCCCTTTTTTATTAAGTTCATAAATTTTATCCGTACGGAAATCACTTACCCAAAGATGTTGCCCGTCGAAAGTAAGCCCGGCGGGGTAATTTCCCGGGGTTTTGAAAGATTGTATGATTTGACCGGGATAGGCCATCGTTACCAAAGGAAGCATTAAAAAGAAAACTAATAATCGTTTCATGGTTTTTGGTTTAAAATTTTTGCTGTAAAGTTACGGCGCTTTTTTTATAAAATCAACATAACATCCTAAATTTTAAATAATTATCGGGGTTGTAAGTAAACAGGGTTGTTTTAATAACAATTTGATTAAGCGGTTAAATAATTATTGTAAAATTGATTTTTTTTAACAGGTTCTTGTATTAATTTGTGAACCCAAAAAACAGGGGTTGTGTCATTTAATCAGGGAAAAAGAATAACTACAGGAATAATTTTAGTTACATTTACCCCCAAAAAATTATACAAAACGAATATTTCTGATGAATTTATAAAAAAATACAACCATGAAAAAAATTATTCTCAGCGTGTTATTTTCAATTTTGATGGGTGTTGGAAGTATTTCTGCCTGTACTTCTGCTGTTATTTCTGCTAAGGCTTCAAAAAACGGAAGGCCCATGTTATGGAAGAACCGCGACACGTACGCGCTAAACAACAAAATTATGATATTCAATGATGGCAAATATCCTTACGTTGCCCTTGTAAACTCGAGTGACAAAAAAGGACGCAGCATCTGGATAGGGTACAACAGCAAAGGTTTTGGCATTATGAATACCGTAAGTTATAACTTAAACAACGACACGATTAAAAAAACCGGGCATGAAGGAAGGATAATGAAACAAGCGTTACAAAATTGTGCTACAGTGGACGAATTTGAGCAATTTCTTCGTACACTGCCCCAACCCACCGGCCTGGAAACTAATTTTGGTGTGATAGATGCACAGGGTGGTGCAGCTTATTTTGAAGTGGGAAACTTTAAAATTGTTAAATTGGATGCCAACAACCCAAAAATAGCGCCTGAGGGGTATATCATTCATACCAATTACTCGTTCACCGGAACATATGGAGAGGGGGCCGGTTACATCCGCTATCTGAATACAGAACCTGTTTTTGAAAATGCCGTACGCAATGGGGGACTCACCCCCAAAAGTATTCTTCAGGATGCTGCCCGTAACCTGAAGCATTCGCTGACCGGTACTAACCTGTGGAGTTATGTATCTATTCCGGCTAATCATCCTAAAATGGTGTGGTTTAAAGATTTTGTCCCCAGAATTACCTCTGCTTCATCCTGTGTGGTGGAAGGCGTAAATCCGGGACAGGATGCTGCTTTTACTACTATGTGGACGGTGTTGGGTTGGCCGTTGGCTTCGGTAGCTGTTCCTGTTATTTTAACCAAAGACAACAGCCTCCCAAAAGTTTTGAAATATGATAAAAAGCTGAAAGATGCCCCGTTATGTCATTTTGCCCTTGCTTTAAAAGCGAGATGTTTTACCTATCACTGGGGGAATAGCAGTAAATATTATATGAATATAAATCCTTTACTGAATGCTGATAAAACAGGGATTCTACAGGTGTTACATCCTTTGGAAAACCAACTGTTTGATCAGTCTGATAACATGATAAAGAAATGGCAACAAGCCGGCAAAATAAATAATAAAGAACTAAAATCTTTTTATGATCAGGCTGATCGTGAAATACTCGATTTTTATAAAAACCATTTTGGTTTACAGGAGTAAACCTGTCGATAAGGCTTGCTGAAAGACGGACTCGTTGTCGATATAATCGCCGGCAACGAGCCCGTTGTATTTGAGAAACCAAACAATTGGGGTGTGGATGCCGTGTTTGCCAATTACACCAATTGTTGGTAAAATGGTTAGAACCTGTAAGCTGCTTTTCGTAAGGCTCTTACCGTAGTGATAGGCCTCTCGGGATGCAGTGTATTTGCTAAAAATTCATATACTTTCACCCTGATTTCGTTAGCCTTTTGGGTGTCCAAACGTTCAAAAGAGTGCCCTCCAGGAATAGCTTTGTATATTTTGTATTGGAATTTTTTATTATCGGCTTTGAGAGCCTGTATCAAATGTTTTACTTCCAGCACATTTACATCGGCATCAATGGTGTTGGTGTGTATGAGCAAAGGAATATCGGGCATCTTTGCAGTATTCCATGCCGGTGAACGCCTGCGGTATTCTTCTAAATTATCGGCTGCACTTTTTCCAATGTGGTAAGGAGCTTCATACAAATCGCGGTAGCTTTGGTGATGATACCCCATTCGCAAAATCAAATCACTGACGGGCTCACCTGCAAAAGCAATTTTATAGGCTTTGGGATGCCTGAAAATGCTCATTAATGTAATCAGTCCGCCATGGCTATAGCCGATAATCCCTACACGGTTTTTGTCAACAATATCATAATTATTGACCATGTGGTTGCGGGCAGCCAGCACATCTTCAACCTCAAGCCCGCCGTAGTCGATGTCCTGATAAAATGATTTTCCGTAACCGGTGCTTCCGCGATATTCGGGTGCTACCACGATATAACCCTGGGCCATAAGTTCCCGGATTATGTGGGTATAATAAACTGTAAAGTTGGAGTGAACCCCGCCATGGGGAAAAACCAGCAGGGGATATTTTTTGTTGGGATTAATCCATTTGGGAATGAAAACATATGTCCAGAATTTTACCGGATTGCCATAGCCTATGCCCGTGGGGTTGGGTTCGTGGGCCCGCGGCGGGCCGGTGATGTACAATTTGTCCACGTAAGCCACGTCGCCCACTTTCTGAAACCATAAAATATCATTGTTTTGCTTTTGGATGACATCCAGACGGTGCCGGAGGTTCTCATTGGCCCTTTTGAGGGCTTTTAGCGTTACGTTTCCGCTTCTTATACCGTTTTGGGCCGATAAATTTGCGGTAAGGAACAGCATCAGCGAAATTAGAATCATTCTTTTTAACTTCTTCATGGTTGAATGTTGTTTGTAAGTAAAAATTAAAAAATAGGTATTAATTATAAACTAAAATTAAAAAAATAATATTAATGCGATATAAAGATCGTAAAAATATTATAAATTTTATATTTTTATATTAAAATGTAAAAAATATTATAAATCAAAATTATTTATGTTAAATAATAGCAAAAGTAAAAAATTAGTTTACATTTGCCGACAAACCTGAAAAATTTTATTTAAAAATCCACTTTAGTGGCTTGTAATTTTTCTTAAGCGATGGAGAGACCGGTCTAATATCGGGCCGGTTTCTTTTAAAAGCAGTTTGTAGGGATGCTAAAAAATAAAATAACATGAAAAAAATAAAACTTTTGTTCGGTTTGTTGTTTGTAACTTCAATAATGAGTTTAAGTACCCATGCCCAGGTACAGCTTAAATACCAAACACCGCCCGAAGTAATTCTGAAACTCGCTGATAGCCCGCTTACACCGGCAGTAAGCTTTGATAAAAACGGACACTGGATGCTCCTGCTGGGCCGCTCTGCTGTCAAATCTATTGAAGAAGTGGCAGCCAAAGAATACCGACTGGCAGGTTTGCGGATTAATCCTAAAACCAATGGTTCCAGTCGTTCCCGTTTTTATGATAATATTACCTTAAAAGATATTGCTACAGGGAAAGAGTATCCTGCAGCCGGGCTGCCTGAAAAACCAAAAATCCTGCATGTCAGCTGGTCGCCTGATTATCAAAAGGTAGCATTTACGATTACTCGGCCCCGGGGGGTACAGCTTTGGGTGTTGGACATAGCTTCCAAAAAAGCCCATGCGCTTACAAAGCCGGTGTTAAATGATATTTTCAGGGGAAGCCCTTTTAAATGGCAGCATGATGGCAAAGCTTTGATATGTGAGTTTGTTTCGTCCAAAAGAGGTGCCATGCCCGATGAATCGGCCACTCCAACGGGGCCAATTGTTCAGGAGAACCTCGGTAAGCGGGCTCCCGCACGGACATATGAAGATTTACTGAAAAGCCCTAAGGATGAGGGGCTTTTTGATTATTTCGCTGCTTCTCAACTGGTTCGTGTTGGTCTCGATGGCAGCCGGAAAGTACTTAGTAAGCCGGCTATTATCAGCAACTTTAGTGTTTCACCCGATGGTGAATATATCCTGATCCGGAATATCCATAAACCCTATTCATATCTTGTGCCTTATTACAGATTTCCTGCAACTCTTCAGTTGTTTGACAAGACGGGAAAATTTATTAAAACTGTTCAGGAATTACCTCTTATTGAAGAAATGCCCCAGGGTTTTGATGCTGTGCAAAAAGGTCCCCGGGGCGTGTCGTGGCGAGATGATAAGCCGGCATCATTGTATTGGGTAGAGGCTCTTGATGGCGGAAATCCCCGAAATAAAGTGCAATTGCGAGATGCAGTTTATACCACAGATTATCCTTTTGACTTATCAAAAAAGAGACATCTTATTTCGGTAGTAAATCGTTTTGCAGGCGTTGTTTGGGGTAATGATAAGATAGCTGTTGTTTATGACCGTTGGAGGAAAAACCGTTCAAGTAACGTATATCGGATAGCATCTGGGAATCCTGATTTTAAGCCGGAAATTATTTTTGATTTAAATACAGAAAACCTGTATAAACAACCTGGAAGTTTTGTAACTACCCAAAATGAATGGGGACGGAACGTTTTGTTGATTGCAAAAAAAAGGTTCCTATATTTAAGAGGTCAGGGGTATTCTCCGGTAGGAAACCGGCCTTTTCTGGATTCTTATGACTTAGTGAAACGTAAAACGAATCGTTTATGGCGGGCAGACGGACTGAAAACCTATGAAAATATTGTGCAGTTGCTGGATGTGAAAAAAGGGTTTATGGTTACCAGTATCCAATCGGAAACGCAAAACCCACAATATTATATCCGTAACTTCCGAAAAAGATTGGCGCCGGTTCAAATTACCCATTTTAAGAATCCATATGAAAGCCTCACAGGCGTTAGCAAACAATTCATTAGGTACAAAAGGGCTGATGGGGTCGATTTGTCGGCCACGCTCTATTTACCGGCAGGGTACAACAAAGAAAAAGACGGCCCGTTACCGATGTTGATGTGGGCCTACCCACGTGAGTATAAAAGTAAACGGACTGCAGGGTTGGTGCGTACATCACCCCACATGTTTATGCGTATTAATTACGGGTCGCCCATATTTTGGGTTACGCGGGGTTTTGCTATTCTTGAACATACTGAATTTCCCATCATTGGCGTGGGAAACAAGGAACCAAACGATACGTTTGTTGAACAGTTGGTAGCTAATGCTAAAGCGGCTATTGATGCAGTGGTGAAAATGGGGGTGGTTGATCCCGACCGGGTAGCGGTAGGCGGTCATTCATACGGCGCTTTTATGGTGGCTAATTTACTGACTCATTGTGATTTGTTTGCTGCTGGAATTGCCCGGAGCGGTGCTTATAATCGAACATTAACTCCTTTTGGTTTCCAATCGGAAGAGCGAACTTATTGGCAGGCCCCAAAATTATATTATGATATGAGTCCCTTCATGCATGCCGATATTATGAAACATCCGCTTTTACTCATTCATGGTGTGGCCGATAATAATTCAGGAACTTTTCCTATACAAAGCGAGAGGTATTACAACGCATTGAAAGGCATGGGGGCAACCGTACGTTTGGTGATGCTGCCGGCCGAAATGCATGGTTATGCTGCACGCGAGTCCATCATGCACGTGCTATGGGAAACAGATCGCTGGTTAATGAAATATGTTAAAAATAAACCCAAATCCAAATAATTATCCTGTGAAATATTCCCTTGCATCCGGTTTTGCCGGTGCAGGGGATATTTCATTAACATTTTTAAAAAACAGAATCATGAAGATTATTTCTACTGACAACATGCCCAAAAGCAATGGCCATTATTCACAGGTAATTGCCCATGGGGGTGTGCTTTTTTTATCGGGACAGTTACCAATAAACCCAGCCACGAGAAACATTCCGGAGAATATTGAAGAACAAACGCGACAGGCTTTATCTAATGTTTTATTGCTTTTGCATGAAGCGGGGAGTGATAAAACAGATGTACTGCAAATGCGCATTTATCTTTCCGATATCCGGTTGTGGGATAAAGTAAACGCCATCTACACTGATTTTTTTGGGGCACATAAACCGGCGCGGAGTATTGTCCCCACGCGTGAGCTACATTTCGGTTGTCTTATCGAAATTGAAGCCCTCGCGGTACAAAAGGAAAATGAGTAGTAAAAAAATTAATTTTAGTAAGAAATAATTAGTATTGATTATGAATGGAAAAATGTTGTCAGATAGAATTCTGAACCTGAAAGAATCAGCCACTATTAAAATGACCCAATACAGCCAGGAGTTAAAAGCTCAGGGTATCGATATCATCAATTTAAGTATTGGGGAACCTGATTTTAATACTCCAAGCCATGTTAAAAATGCTGCTAAACAGGCCATTGATAATAATATTACACATTATTCACCGGTACCCGGTTTTAACGAATTACGTCAGGCTATTGCCGATAAGCTGAAACGTGATAATGGATTGTTGTACGAAATGAACCAAATTGTGGTTTCAAACGGGGCCAAACAAGCGTTGGCAAATGTGCTCCTTTCGGTGATTAACCCCGAAGATGAGGTGATAGTGCCTGCACCCTATTGGGTTTCCTACCCCGACATGATCCGGCTGGCCCTCGGCAAGGTCGTCTTATTGGAAACTACTATTCAGCAAGATTTTAAAATTAAGCCGGAGCAAATTGAAGCAGTCATTACACCCAAAACAAAAGTTTTTTTATTGAATTCTCCTTCAAATCCAAGCGGAACGGTTTATACCGAAGAAGAACTAGCCGGCTTTGCAAGGCTATTTGAAAAATATCCGGATATTCTGGTTGTGTCAGATGAAATTTACGAACACATCAATTATAAAGGTAAACACCATAGCATTGCGGCTTTCAACAATATGAAAGACCGGGTGGTAGTTATCAATGGTGTTTCAAAGGCTTTTGCCATGACGGGTTGGCGCATTGGCTATATGGCTGCTCCTTTATGGCTTGCCAACGCTTGTATTAAGCTACAGGGGCAGCTCACTTCGGGAGCGGGCAGTATATCGCAAATGGCTGCATTGGATGCCATGACCCTTTTGCCTGAACGTTCGGAATTTTTAAAAGAAATGATTAACGCTTTCAGGGAGAGGCGCGATGTAACGTTTAATTTGTTAAACCAGATCGAAGGAATCAAGACTAATCTGCCCGAAGGAGCTTTTTATTTATTCCCCAACGTAAGCTTCTATTTTGGAAAATCAGATGGAGTAACAACCATTCACAACAGTACTGATTTGTGTTTTTACCTGCTCGACAAGGCACATGTGGCACTGGTGCCGGGTGAAGCATTCGGCCATCCGACTTGTGTCAGGCTTTCATATGCTACGGATAAAAAACGGCTTGTAGAGGCTATGCAAAGAATTAAAGGGGTGTTAAAAATGCTTGCATAGTTTGTGATGGTAATGAGGTATAATGGACAAGTTGGTTGTTTAAAACCTCTGTAACCCCTATTGTTCATAGCTTTGCAGCAAATGAAAATTTATGAATAAAAAGTGCTTTTAACCTCAGTTCGGCCTCAGCTGTGAAGGACATCTTATGTTGAACTCTGGTTATTAGAAGTCCTCTTAAGGCTGTTGTATCATCTCAATGGCCTTATGCCATTCTTTCACCTTGATAATTGAATTTTCAGGGCTTCCTTTCGGTGAAAATTCTTTCTGTAGTTTCCATTGACTGGCAATTTCATCCACATTTGACCAGTACCCGATGCCGAGCCCGGCAAAATAAGCAGCCCCGAGAGATGTGCTTTCGAGTATTGAGGGCCGTTGTACGGTTGTTTGCAAAAGATCTGCCTGTATTTGCATGAGCAAATCGTTGGCGGCAGCACCACCGTCCACGCGGAGTTTTTCAATTGTAATACCGGCATCTTTTTCCATAGCCTTTATCACATCATAACTTTGAAAAGCAATGGATTCAAGGGCGGCACGTGTAAGATGCGCCTTGGTAGTTCCGCGCGTAAGGCCGTAAATCAAGCCGCGGGCATCCTGGTTCCAGTATGGAGCGCCTAATCCTGTGAAGGCAGGCACAAAATAAACCCCACCGGTATCCGGTACCGAAGCTGCCAGTTTTTCACTGCTTTTAGTATGACTGAAAAAACCCATTCCATCGCGAAGCCATTGTATAACAGCACCTCCCACAAAAACGCTGCCTTCCAATGCGTAAGTTGTTTTGCCGTTGAGTTGCCATCCAATGGTTGTAAGTAACCTGTTTTTCGATGTTATTGCCTTGTCACCGGTGTTCATCATGATGAAACAGCCGGTGCCGTAAGTGTTTTTAACCATTCCTTTGCGGATGCAAAGTTGTCCGAACATGGCAGCTTGCTGGTCACCGGCCACACCCGTGATGGGAATTTTTGTTGAAAAGATTATGCTGTCGGTATATGCAAACAAGCCGCTGTTGGCCCTGACTTCAGGAAGCATAGAAACAGGAATGTCAAAAAGCCGAAGTAAATCTTCATCCCATTCCAAGCTATGGATGTTGAAAAGCATGGTGCGTGATGCATTGGAAAAGTCGGTCAGGTGATGGTTGCCGTTGGTCAGTTTCCATATTAACCACGAATCGACGGTGCCGAAAGCCAGCTCACCACGATTAGCTTTATCACGGGCACCTGCGATATGGTCGAGTATCCATTTTATTTTTGTGGCCGAAAAGTAAGCATCGATTTCCAAACCGGTTTTATTTTTAATCATTTGCTGATGACCTGCTGCTTTTAAATGGTCACAGTAGGATGAGGTGCGACGATCCTGCCATACAATGGCATTGTAAACAGGTTCGCCCGATTTACGGTCCCAAACAATTGTGGTTTCCCGTTGGTTTGTAATTCCGATGGCTGCAACGGCATTGTCGTGAATGTGAAGCCGGGCCATGGCTTCGGCAGCAACACTGATTTGTGAACTGTAGATATCTCGCGGGTCATGTTCTACCCAACCCGGTTGAGGAAAATACTGTTTAAACTCCTTTTGGGCCACCGAACAGATATTCCCCTGGTGATCATACAATATGGCTCTTGAACTTGTGGTTCCCTGGTCCAATGCCAGAATATATTTTTTATTCATACGAATCAACTTAACATTGTAAACAAAAGTTAGTCATCTAAAATGTACCCTTTAGCAAGTTCGGTATATTCCTGAATTTGTTCGCGTTGCCAGCGTCGGCGATAGTTTAATTCTTCTCCCATTAGTTTGGCTACCACCGGAGCCGCCTGGATGCTGGCACGGGCATCGAGCAGAAGCCATCGACATCGTCTTGCAAGAAAATCTTCTACCGTACGTGCCATTTCTTCACGCACGGCCCAAATGACTTCAGCTTTCAGATTGGGGAAACCTTCCATGATAGGCTTTCCCAGATCAGGATTCCCGGAAATAATATTTTTTATTTTTATGGCATCCGATCCGTAAAAGTGTAAATGATCAGTAGGGTCGAAGTTTTTTACGTAACCGTGAATCGGCATTTGAGCAGTAACGGATGGTTTTTCTTTTAAGCCGCCAATCATAATTGCTTTCTCGATGGTGTCTTCACCCATTTTCCTGTAGGTTGTCCATTTTCCCCCTGTAATAGTAATTAAACCGGTAGTGGAGATAATTATTTTATGACTTCTGGAAATCTCCTTTGTTTTTTCATCTTCTTCCGAAGGGGCCGCCAGTGGGCGCAGACCGGCAAAAACACTACGTACATCTGCACGGGTAGGGGGAAAGGCCAGATAATCAGCTGCCGTATTCAGTATGAAATCAATTTCTTCGGGGAGGGCCCTTGGCTCAAGAGATACATCATTCATCAGTGTGTCTGTTGTACCTACAACCACCTTACCGTGCCATGGAACGGCAAAAAGCACCCTGCCATCTGTGGTTTTAGGAATCATAATGGCTGAATCTCCCTGTAAGAATTTTTTATCCAGAATGATATGGACGCCCTGCGATGGAACAATGGTTTTTTTGCTTTCAGGTTGGTCCATTTGGATGATATTATCTGCAAACACACCTGTTGCATTAATGACTACTTTGGCTTTAACATTAAATTCTTCCCCGCTTTCCTCGTCGATTACCGTGACTCCGGAAACAAAGCCCATCATGTCTTTTTTAAGCGAAACAACTTTGGCATAATTGATGGCTGTCCCTCCGTTATCTTCCAATGTTTGAGCCAGGTTGATGGCCAGGCGTGCATCATCAAATTGCCCGTCGTAATAAATTACACCTCCGCTAAGCCCCTCTTTTTTTAAATTGGGAATCGCTTTCATTACAGTTTCCGTACTAATGTGTTCAGAAGGGCCCAGCCCCAGGCTTCCGGACATGAAGTCATAAACTTTAAGGCCGATAGTGTAGAAGGGACCGCCCCACCACTCATAATTAGGAATTATAAAAGCCTGATTGCGTACTAAATGTGGCGCATTTTGGCGCAATAAACCTCGTTCTTTCAAGGCTTCCAACACTAACGCTATATCGCCCTGTGCCAGATAGCGGACACCACCATGAACCAGTTTTGTACTTCGGCTGGAAGTGCCTTTGGCGAAATCGTGTTGCTCAAGCAGTAAAGTTTTATAGCCGCGTGTAGCTGCTTCAACAGCTGTGCCTAAGCCTGTAGCACCGCCTCCGATAACTACTACATCCCATTGGGGAACTGATTTTAATGTTTCGATATTAATATTTCTATTCATAATCCAGGGTATTGGTTCAGTAAAAGTATAAAAATATTAGGTTTGCCTAACCTCAATAATCGCAGCGATTGATCTGAGGTTAATAGCAATTGTATAATAAAATGACCGGTAAGTCATTTTGCTTATTCCAATGGTTAATGCCGATATTACCGGTAAGCAGGCAGATGTTGAGGGAGTTTCTCCTGCGAGTCTGGTTTTTTCCTTTTCGTGCCTTAGTGAAAAAAACTAAAGTTCACTTTGCCGTAATGGCGATGGTCAAAGAAGTGTTCTTGTTTTGAAAAATCAATATCCCTCGGATGTTCAATTACTAACCAGCCATTTGGTTTGATGAGGTGGTGGGTAAAAATCCATTGGCTTAAATCAGCCAAACGGTCAAGATCGTAAGGGGCATCAGCAAAGACAAGATCGTAAGCTTGTAAATGGTGTTCAATAAAGCGAAAGCAATCGGAAGTTATCACATTCAAATTATCCATAGCAAAGCTTTTAGCAGCCCGGCGAATCCACTCGGTACATTTTCTGTTTTTGTCAACTGCGGTTACCGAATTACAACCTCTTGATACCAGTTCGAAAGCAATTGATCCTGTTCCCGAGAACAAATCAAGTGCTGTTATATTTTCAAAATTAACCCGGTTGACGAGAATGTTAAACAGACTTTCTTTCGCAATGTCGGTGGTGGGGCGGACCGGCAGGTTTTTTGGCGGAGTAATGAGTCGCCGTTTATGTGTTCCGGCTATAATTCGCATTGCAACACATTGTATAAAGTATAATATTTGTGGTGCATCACGTCATCGAGTACGTAGGAATAATGAAAGTTCTTGTTTTTTTCGATAAATTCACTGTGACGGATATACTGGTATATCATTTGGTACTCAGGTGTGCTTTTGTCAATTTCACCCATCAGGATTAAGTGTACATCTTCCGGATTCAGCATCAATTGTTCGATGGCCGAGAGCAGGAAATAAATAAAATCTTCTTTGGTATGGAAATGAAAATTATTGTAATAAAAAAGCCTGTTTTCTTTAAAATAAACCAAATCGAAATTGTCTTGGTGCAGGTCGATAAAAAGACTGTTGTTGTCAGTCTTATTTTTAAAATTAACAGAAAGGCTTTCGATTAAAGCACTGGAATAATGAATAATATGAGCGTTGGGCCAAAATTCTTTTACCTTTTCGGCAATGGGGTTTGCAAGATAGTACACATTAGCGGTTTCGGTGTTTTTCAGCTGATCGAAAACAATACGATGATTTTCCTGAAACGGCTGGTTAAATCCGAGGTACAAATTCTTGTTTTTCTTATCGAAGAGAGGTGCGGGAATGAGGGTGCTGAAATTATTTTGATTTAAAAAGTAAAACTCAAGGTACGGATAGGCAAACCACCCCTGCCTGTTTAATATCAGATCAAAAATTCCCGGGAAGTCTTCTGCTCGTTTGGTTTCATCAAAACGATAGGCTTCCAGGCCCAGAAATTTGTTTTTTTCAGGGTTAAAGATAAAAAAAGCAAGGCCATGCATGTTTAATTGCATGGCCATGATATACGATCGTGTATGTGATTCCTTAAACGATTTGTCCAGGTGGCTTATATATGGTTTTATGCTTAGCGGCATAATCCGGGATTTTTATTATTCCCAGTTACCATCGGTGGACGCATCTTCCATCGAGCCCACTTTTAGCCCGGGATATTTTTTTATCTCTTTCCTGGAGGCAATTAAGTTAATTATAGATTGCTGATCCATCCCATATAAATAGGTGGTAAAAGGTGCTTTTGCTTCAAAAACATTAACACTTACACCACCTTTTTTAATAACCCCGGCTTTTAACGAAAAAGATTTTCCGTTTGAAAACGGAATCAGGTTAATATGGTGATAATCTACACGGGGCTGATTGTGAAATAACGAGTCAGCAACTTTTACGTAACCTACCGTATCATTAATTGTTAAGGTAAAGGTTGTGTCATGTGGATCGGGGATCATTTTTACCACAGGAATTTCAGCACTGTCCATAAAATGGATAAGTGTGTCAAACGAGCCGGTGTATTTGTTGTTGAGCTGTTTGTAAATAAATTGGGCCGAACGGATATCTTTCAAATATTGGATAACAAGTTTTTCGCGAAACTTTTTCTCCTTATTAAAACGAACCGGCTCCATAATGCTGTCGTACGTTAAATATCCTAAAACGATAACGATAGCAATTAAAACGATTTGAAATATTGTCTTTTTCATGGTCAAATAATTTACGCGACAAATTTATAACTTTTTGGCAATCTACATCTATTTTGTATACAATGGGCATGTTTTTTTTAATATTACTAAATAAGCTTATAAACTATTGAAATCAGGGATGTTAGACAGGAAGTTGTAGCTTCTGCCTTTGTAATTCATTTTACAACAATAACTTGATAGCCCGTTACTGACCATTAAATAGGCTGCGTGCAACGTCAGATTGTAGCTGGCAATTTGATCAAAAACAGCCTGGTCAATGGAAATACCGGGAGCTTTAAATTCAATTAAAACGGCAGGCCTTGCATTATTCTGGAAAACAACGGCGTCAAATCGCTTCGGCATGCCGTTGACCAAAAGGCCCTTTTCTACACCTATCAAAGAGGCCGGATAATGTTTTTCTTTTATTAAGTAATGTAAAAATTGTTGACGGACCCATTCTTCCGGTGTCAACCGTACATACTTTTTACGGAATTCGTCGTAAATTTCTTTCCCATGCATTGATGTTTCTCTGAGTTTTAATTCGTACGAAGGAAGATTCAGCTGCATAGGATTCTAATTTATTGTAAAATTAATAAAATTGCCTTTGGACGCTGAATCTTTTTAAGAAATCGGGGCTGAGCGGGAGAAAATCTTATTTTTGCATTCAAAAGTGCTTATGAAAACGAAAGGAGAGATTGTTTCCGATTGGTTGCCCCGATATACAGGGATGCCTTTGGAAGAATTTGGTGAATATATACTCTTGACAAATTTTAACCAGTACCTGGAGTTGTTTGCCAAATGGCATCAGGTGAAAATTCGGGACACCTCGCGGCCGATGAGGGCAGCTACTGCCGGACACATTACCATGATCAATTTTGGTATTGGGAGTGCTAATGCAGCTACAATAATGGATTTGCTGTCAGCAGTGAAGCCAAAAGCGGTTTTGTTTCTGGGGAAATGTGGTGGATTGAAAAAGAAAAATTCCGTAGGCGACCTCATCTTACCCATTGCCGCCATCCGTGGTGAAGGTACTTCGGACGATTATTTGCCTTCAAAGGTGCCTGCCCTTCCGGCGTTTAGCCTGCAAAAAGCTATATCGACCACCATTCGTGATTTCTCAAGGGATTATTGGACGGGAACGGTTTTTACCACCAATCGCAGGGTTTGGGAACACGACAATAAATTTAAGAAACTGTTGAAACGAACCCGAAGCATGGCCATAGATATGGAAACAGCGACGATTTTTACCGTTGGTTTTACAAATAAAATTCCTACCGGGGCACTCTTGTTGGTGACTGACCAACCCATGATCCCCGAAGGGGTAAAAACAAGCCAAAGCGATAGAAAAGTTAGTGAGCAGTATGTGGAAGAACATGTTAAGATTGGGATTAAGTCGCTAGAGCAACTTATTAATAAAGGTCTTACCGTTAAACATCTTCGATTTTAATGTCACAGGAAGTTGCCCGGATTCTGAATGCGCTGAAAAAAAAGATCTATAGCCCGGTTTATTTTTTTTACGGGGAAGAGCCATTTTTTATCGACGAGCTAACCCATTGGATTGAAAACAACGTGTTGGATGAAGCTGAACGCGGATTTAATCAAACAGTGGTTTATGGCCGTGATGTGAGTGGCCGTGAGGTTGTTGACCTTGCGTGTAGCTTTCCCATGATGGGCAACTACCAGGTGATTATTGTAAAGGAAGCCCAAAGTACTAATACCCTGGAGGCACCTTTGCTGGCCTATTTGAAGAATCCTTTGAAATCGACTTTGTTGGTAATTAATTATAAATACAAAAAGCTTGACAAAAGGAAAGCTTTGTATAAAACGCTTTCCAAATCGGATAAAGTAGTGCTTTTTGAATCGGCAAGGTTATACGATAATCAAATTCCGGCCTGGATATCCGGGCGGGTGCATACGCTGGGTTTTACCATTAGTCCAAAGTCGGTTAACTTGTTGGCCGAGTATCTGGGGACTGATTTGGGAAAGATTAATAACGAGCTGGGAAAATTGATTATCAATCTGGAACCCGGTGAAAAAATTACAGAAGATCATATTGAACAAAATATTGGTATCAGTAAGGAATTTAATATTTTTGAATTTCACAAAGCCCTGGGAAAGCGCGATATGTTTCACGCTTACCGGATATTGCAATATTTTGAGGCCAACCCAAAGCAAAATCCCCTACAAATGGTGTCGGTAATGCTTTATACTTTTTTCATGAAGACTTTTATCTATCATCAAATCAGCAGGGAAAGTAAGAAAAGCATAGCTTCCAAGCTGGGGATTTCTCCTTTTTTTGTGGATGATTACCGTGTGGCAGCCAAAAATTACAGTCCGCAACAAATCAAAAAAATTATTGCAGGCCTTCGTCAAATCGACCTGAAAAGTAAAGGGTTGGGAAGTAGTGATGCTAATTCGTTTGGGCCACTGAAAGAACTGGTGTTGCAGTTGATGAGTTAGTAACTTTATTCTTGGATATCAAAAATTTTATTGATTAAATCTGCGTATTTTTCCAGAATAAATTTCCTTTTAAGTTTGAGGTTTGCCGTAATTTCGCCGGTTTCTATACTCCATTCCTGATGGAGCAGTTCAAATTTTTTAATTTTCTCGGTATCACCGAAAAATTTATTGTATTTATTGATCTCTTCTTTTATCCGTTTAATAATTTCAGGATGTTTGCTCATTTTTTTATTGTTGCTGTACTCACATGATTTTTGTTGACACCAGCTTCGTAAGTATTCAAAATCGGGAACAATAATAGCGGCAGCAAATTTCTGATTTTCACCTATAACCATAATCTGGTCGATAAATGGAGATTCTTTAAATTTATTCTCAATCAGGGCCGGCGAAATGTATTTTCCCATGGATGTTTTAAAAATTTCCTTTACACGGCCGGTAATTTTCAACAGGCCGTTTTCATCAAGTAGCCCGACATCGCCGGTATGCATCCAACCGTCAACAACGGTTTCTTTGGTTAATTCAGGTGCTTTATAGTAACCAAGCATCACATTATCACCTTTTACCAGTATTTCTCCTGATTTCGAAATCCTGACTTTCATATTTTTTAGCGGCGGGCCTACAGTTCCTATTTTTCTTTGCCCCGGTTTAAAAGTATTACAGGCAATTACCGGTGCTGTTTCGGTCATGCCATAGCCTTCCAGTACCGGAATTCCGGCTGTATTGAAAACACGGGCCAAACGTGGTTGCATGGCTGCTCCGCCCGAAACCACTGCTCTCATATTCCCGCCAAGGGCATCGCGCCATTTTGAATAAATAATAGGATCGTAAAACATTCTTTTTAAATGAAAAACAGGGTCTTTTTTGTCGTATTCGTATTGGTTGCCCAGATTAACCGCATTAAAAAACAACTTTTTGGGAATGGGCTTCAACTTGCGCCCTTTGGCCATAATTTTGTCGTAAACTTTTTCGAGTAAACGTGGTACGGTGGTGAGGATGTGTGGTTTTACCTCCTGGATATTGGCAGCAATGGTTCCCATGTTTTCGGCGTAATAAATTGATACGCCGAGGTATGAAAGAATATAGATGCAAGTTCTTTCATACACATGGCACAGGGGCAAATAACTTACTGCTTTACAATGCTCGTCAACCGGAAAAATATGCTGAAGGTTCATAACGTTGCTCAAAATATTTTTGTGTGAAAGCATAACCCCTTTAGGATTACCGGTGGTGCCAGAGGTGTAAATAATAGTAGCTACATCATCAGGATAAACCAACGCTTTGGTTTCTTCCAGCTTTAGCGGTTCGGCATTTTCTTTTCCTAAATTTATAAGCTCTTGCAGGTGCGGGATATCGTCGAAATGCTTAAAAGTGTAAAAGCCTTTAATGTTGGGAACATCGGGAATAATATGTTTGATTTTCCTGAATAATTCCCATCCCGACACAAAAATATATTGGACTTCCGAATGCTTTAAAATATAGCGATAATCTTTTTCGCTAATGGTTGGATAAATGGGTACATGAATGGCTCCTATTTGTAAAATAGCCATGTCCAGGATGTTCCACTCCGGGCGATTTGGTGAAATAGTGGCAATTTTATCACCTTTTTTTACTCCGAGTTTCATAAGTCCATAACTTATATTGTCGGCCATTTCACGTATTGTTTTCAGGTCGTATTTCACCCATTCTCCGTTTTCTTTTCCGGCAAGCACGTCAGCCTTGGGTTGAAACGATTGTTCATAGTGGTCCAGTAAATCAAAAATCCGGCGTATTTTCATGATGAATGGATTTGGTTGAGAAAATTTAGTCTTAACATTGATTTAATCTTTTTGCCGAAGCCGAAATTTGCACAAAAACTACAATTCTTTGTGCAATATAGTGGCACTTGCCTGTGCCGTAGGCATAATGACGAGGTCGTTGATGTTTACATTGTCAGGCAACGTGGAAGTATAGTATGCTACTTCTGCAATATTCTCAGGATGAAGAGGTTCGAAGCCTTTATAAACACTGTCGGCTTTTTCCTGATCACCTTTAAAGCGAACAACCGAAAATTCTGTTTCCACTGCTCCCGGTGCAATTTGGGTGACTTTTATTCCATATTTTACAGTGTCAATACGAATGCCTTTTGTTATGGCATCTACTGCATGTTTGGATGCACAATAAACATTTCCGTTAGGATAAACTTCTTTTCCGGCAATGGAACCGATATTGATAACATGGCCTTTTTTTCTTTCGATCATACCCGGTAAAACAGCCCGGCTAATGTATAACAATCCTTTCACGTTGGTGTCAATCATACGTTCCCAATCATCGATTATCCCGGTTTGAACCGGGTCGAGACCTGCTGCCAATCCGGCATTATTTATTAAAATGTCAATATTTTGCCAGTTGTCGGGTATGTTTTCTATAGCTTCTTGAACGGCTTGCTGATTGCGGATGTCAAAATTTAAAGTTAAAACGGGGATACCAAATTTTTCGGTTAGTTGTTGTTTTGTTTCTTCCAACCGTTGTTTGCGGCGGCCTGTAATAATTAAACGATGGCCGTTTTCGGCAAATTTTCCGGCGCAAGCCAGGCCAATACCACTGGTGGCCCCGGTAATTAATACTGTTTTTTGCATGGGTTTTGATTTAAAAAAGCGTGGCAAGGTAGAAAAAATTTCCGAATTGACTTTCCAATCTAATTATTCGGTTTTTTCTGAAATGTGAACAGGTTGGTTTTAACGATTTTGCGTTCCATCTGTTTTCTTAAACAAGAAATGAAACCTGACTCCGCCCATTATCCAGATTCCGGGCATTAACACGCTGCCAATATCATGATAGGGTCTGTTCAGTAAATTATTTGCCTGTACATAAATTTGAAAAACAGGTCGTTTATAAGTGATTTTTGCATTGACAAGGAATACATTTTCATAGGGCTTCTCTGCTTTTTGCTTGCTGTCATAATAGCTTCCGTTACGTTTTTGGGCCAAAAAACTCCATCCTGCTGTTAAATTGTGTGCAATCCGGTTATCGACAAACAGGCTAAAATTGTGTTTCAAATAATCGAGGGCATACAACGACAACAATTTATCACTGTTTTTGTCGCTATTTAAGTAGGTGTAATTCATGCGAATACTTCGTAGGAATCTGCTATGTTTATTTGCATTTTTGTAAACAAATCCCAACGAAAGGCCTTTAGTATGAAGCTGTGTTAGGTTTTTACTTTCCCATTTTTCCAGGGGATTTTCTCTTACCCAATCAATCAAATTGTTTCCAATTCTGTAAAAGACAGATGCAGAAGCCACTAAATTTTTATGGAAATATTTAATGCCGATTTCTGTCTCATCAGTAACTTCCGGTTTTAGGTTCGGGTTGCTGATATGATCGGGCCCCTGATAATACAAATCTGTAAACGTGGGCAGGCGCATCCCCCGATTGAATGACACAAAGCTTTTGAGGTGCCTGGTCAGGAAATAAGAGGCATCTATGCCGGGATTGAAATAAAAACCAAAATCAGGATTGTAAAAGGTATTAAACCCCGCTGATATGCCGAAGCGATTATGCGTGTACAACTGGTTCAGGAACAAATTCAAATTATTGCGGTTTTTAAAGTGATTGTAAAACCCCCCGCGCTCTACTTTTGAATAAATGGTATCAGCCATTTGGATACCCAGAACATTGCTGACAATTTTTTCGTTACTGAAATTAACCCCTACCGCGGTTTTTCCTAAGATTGACTGCAGCCGGATCCCTGAGTTCAGGTTTATTACATCGGTACGGTGGTAGTTTGGGCCGGCGTACGGATAAAATCCCCCGGGTGTACGGAAGCCGGCACTGTCACTGCCCATTACATACCAGTCACCTTGCTTTTTGTACCAGTTACCGCTTTCCCTGAACAGTTCAAAGCGGTCGTAATGCCTGCGCCAAGAGGCACTACCGTGAATTTTAATTTTTTTTCCGGTTTTAAACGAAAGGCTACTGAAAAACGTTCGGGTTTGTTCATATTGATCGGGATATTTTGTGGTATAAAAATCGTAAGCGCCAAAAGCTTTATCGCGATAAGAAATTTGTAAATCTGCCCTGGTGTTTTTGTGAACATATCGGGCCGTATGGTTTAGGCTGTAATCTTTAAAATCGGTATCTCTTTGGTAACCGGAAGAACGCAAATACCGGATACTACTGTGCTGGGTAATATTTCCGGATCGATAATTACCGTCGGCATTGAACCCGAATAAACCGTGTTGTCCACCCGTTAAATCAACATCAAGATCATTTTGAGATGTGCTTTTTGTGATAATGTTGATACCCCCACTAAAAGCATTGGCGCCGAACCATCTTGATGCAGGCCCTTCAATGATTTCTACTTTTTGGATGTTGTTCATGTTAAGCGCCAGGTCCAAACTGAGGTGGCCGCTTTGTGGGTCGTTGACGGCTATGCCATTGATGAGAATTAATGCCTGGTCGAATGAGCCACCGCGGATGTTCACGTCGGCTTGCATGCCAAAAATCCCACGTTGACGAAGATCGATGCCGGAAAGTTGTTCCAGCACCTCATCGAGGCCGATAGCAGGAGTTTGTGTGAGTGTTGAAGACGTGACTATCTGAACCGAGCGCGCTGTTTGTTTAAAAGCGCCCGGGTTTGCAGCCGAATTTACAACCACTTCACTAAGCTTAATGGTGTCATTTTGTGCAAAAATTTCCTGACTACAAATTATTATAATGAGGAAAAATATAAGCCTGAATTTCATTATCAACCCTATTTAAATAACGGCGGCAAATATAGAAAAGATGTCTGCCTGTCTTGTTAAATATGGGATTTGATTTCTGATATAGTTTTGAAATGTGCCACCATACATTTTGAAATACACTTGGTATTATTTGAAGATTTTAGAATTTGATTATTTCCCGGATAATCGATTAAAAAGCTAAAGGGATATGTACACGGCTATTTCAGTTTCCAGGCGTTGTCCAGTTTTTCTATTTGTTTGAGTACTGATTTTTTATCGATGAAATTGGACATTTTCAATTTTTGAAACCACGATTTGGCTTCATCGTATTTTTCCTGTTCCAGCAAAATTTTAATAATATGAGCGTAAAGGAATCCAAACGGATAATCAGGATTTTGTTGAACAGCTGCTTCAAACGATTCGAGGGCAAAAGACAGGTTTTGATGGCTGTAGGCGTCAAATCCCCGATTGATTTGATTGTTCATTTTGGCATCTGTAATGAGACCATAAATGGAGAGGCAATGCGACTGGCATTCTTCAATTACATTGGCATAGCGAAGGCCGGAATCGGGCAGGGGAAAATAAAGCGAGAAATGGAGCTTTTCGCCAACCCATTTAAAATGATAAACATCAGGGCATACAGGAATATTTTCAGCATGATTTAGTTTGATTTTTTTACCACTGATGATATCTTGCAGATAAATGGTTTTGCTGGCGCAGAAATAGCCATTTTCCATTTGATTTTCTATGTTTAACCGGATAACAAAAGCGTCTGGCAGGCGAATAATTTTTTCAATACTAATGGGATGGCTGGCAAAGGCAAAATTGGGTTTGTCAATTTCCTGGGCACGGGCCGTAAAAAAGAGAATGCTAAAGAAGGCTGTGAAAAATAAACCTGCGAGATTTTTCATGGTTATTTAAATCTTAAAAAAGAAAAGCCACGAAACCCGGTTTCGTGGCTTTTCTTAAAAGTATTGGATTATTTTTTCTTTTTGCCAATGTTGAAATCCAAACCAACAGACATGGCCCACAGGTTTTTGTCGTAAGTTTGGGTATAACCAAATCCGCCATATGAACCGGGGATGGTTTGCGGATCATAGCTGACAACATAAGCTCCAAACTGGAGTGTTAGTAAATCACTTAACTGCCAGGCACCACCAGCGGCAGCAGTGTTAGTTGTAAGACTATAGCTTAAGTCGCTCTGGTAAGAGGGGTTCACGCCTGTTTGGGCATACAGGTAACCACAGCTCAGCAGAAAGTTTTTGGTAACGTGAAATTCAGCTCCCAGGGCATATTCCTGGAAATTTTTGTAGATATTGGTAGAAACATTTTTCCAACCGGTTTGTCCGTCCCAATAGGTGTGAACGCCGGCCTGTAAACTAACCACTTTACTCACATTGATTTTAGCACCAACTGAGAGCATAGCAGGCATGTCAGCGTTGGTTTTGGCACCATCGGGAAACATTTCGATGGGTGTTCCGTCGGCATTCATACCAATAATAAAACCTTTACCGGCAGGGGTTGAGTTGGTAAGCGTCATCTTGGTTTTGAATTCATATTTAATACCAAAATTCAAGTTGTCATCCATGAAGGATAGATTGACGCCAATAATCGGTGTAAAACCGCTTCCACTTTGTGAAACATCCACTGCCATGTCGTGCATTAATGCGGCTCCACCAAAAAGTTGCAGGGCTTGTTTATGTAACTCTTCTGAATAATTAGTAAGATAGGTGGCTGTTGCGTAAAATGAACTTTGAGCTTGTGCAAGGGTCATGGCATCAATTTGATCCTGGGTAAAGCCAAATTGCAACAAAGCACCTTCAAATGTTGCCTTTTGTTCAGCAGTCATGGCCCCACCTGCAACAGCCTGGTCAAAGGTGTATCCCCCGGCGCCTGCACTTGTCCAGTTTCCCAGTCCGTCACCGGCTGTTGTGGCTCCCGAGGCTCCTGCTGCCGCTTGTTGTGAACCGGCTTCAGCCTGATTTCCTACCCCGGTCATAAAATCATCGGCACGAACTTCTGAACCATCAGCCATACGCAATGTAATATCCTTTATATGACCGGTATATTGATTGCGTGCCAATACATAACGACCACCGGCAAAAACGGATACATGATCGGAAATAGCAAAACTGGCACCCAGCTGTAAACCCCAGTAAATAGAAGTTCCTTTTAAATATTGGTTAAGTGAATAACCCCTGACGCCCAAAGGAGCAAACTCATTTAGCATCGAAGAAACGGGTACTTCGACCATTGGAATTCCACTGGCAAATTCGGCACTTCCGCCACCACCTATAGCATTAAATCCCAACGAAAAAGCCCACTTGCCTGTTTTATAAGCAAAATAAAGGCTGGGAAAAACAGGTGCACTTACGTTTCCCTTAAAAGTTTTTTGGTTAAGGAAAGGGTAAGTATTTGTAAGGGTCTGGGTTTGGAAAATAGATTGGTTACTCAACGAAATATGGATTCCGTCGGAGAGTTTTGTTAAAGCTGCGGGGTTGTAATACACAGCATCAATACTGGTGGAGGCATCGCGAACCAGCATACGTGCCCAAGCCGTACTTTGGTTGGTATTGGTTACAAGCCCACCTGCATATGCAAGGTTAACAACCAACATCAAACTTAAAAATGAAATTGTAATTTTTCTCATGGTATGTGAATTTGGTTAATACTGAGGCTAATATAGAAACTTTTTTCTTCGACTGGTATATTTTTGAATAAAAAAATATCCAAAACAGAAGATGATTCTATTTGAAACAAGTGTAATTTGTTACAAGTTAACAGGTTAATAGATGTTAATAGATGTTAATTTATTTTTAGATTTTGTAGGTTTAACAGCAATTTCAGCTGTGTTCAAGCCATTTTCGGGCATTGATAAAAGCTTCAATCCAAGGGCTTAACTCATCATCTTTTCTGTTTTCGGGATAATTTGCCCATTGCCACGGGAAGATTGCCCGTTCCAAATGTGGCATCATGGCGAGATGGCGGCCGTCGTTGGAGCAAACTGCCGCAGCACCCCAGTCCGAACCATTTGGATTACCCGGATACTGGTCATAACTATATGAAATTGGAATGTAATATTTATCGCGATAGTATGGAAAGTTGAATCTTCCTTCGGCATGGGCTACCCAGGCACCAAGCCGCGTACCCGATAAGCTTTTCAACATGACGGTGTCATTTTCATGGATATTGACATTGATAAAAGCAGATTCAAACTTTCCTGATTTATTCAGTTCCATTTGCGGTTTCTCGGGATGTTGGGGATAAACCAATCCCAATTCCATCATTAACTGGCAGCCATTGCACACGCCAAGGCTGAGTGTGTCGGCTCGTTTATAAAAATTATCAAGGGCTTGTTTTGCTTTGGGATTGTAAAGGAATGCCCCGGCCCAGCCTTTGGCCGATCCAAGTACATCGGAATTTGAAAAACCGCCTACGAACACGATAAACCCAACATCTGACAAATTTTCCCTTCCCGAAATTAAGTCGGTCATATGAACGTCTTTTACATCAAAGCCGGCTATGTACAATGCATAAGCCATTTCGCGGTCGCCGTTGACTCCTTTTTCACGGATAATAGCCGCCTTAACCCTATTGTGCTCTCCGGGTTTCCGTAAATTCATGGCTTCAACTTTTCCCGAAAAACTTTTGTTGAAATGGTATTTTAAATCTTGTCGTTTATAGTTTTTAAACCGCAGGTGAGCCATGTCCGGACGAGTTTGCTTCAAGTCGAACTGATAAGAAGTTTCATACCAAAGATCACGATAATGACTAATGTCAAGCGTGTATTTTGATTGCTGATGGGTAATTTTGAGTTGATTTTCATCGATTATTTCTCCCAGTCTGTGGTATTGAATCCGTGCTTGCCGGAAGATTTCTTTCACGGTTTCCGCCTCTTTTACCTGAATTACCACGGCAGGGTTTTCACTAAACAACAGCTTAATTAAATCTTGTTCATTAAAATCATTGAGATGAATGTCCATGCCATGATCACAATTGGCAAAATTCATTTCCAATAGTGTGGTAATTAATCCGCCGGCCGAAACATCATGGCCTGATAAAATATGCCCGTCTTTAATTAATCTTTGTATTGTATTGAAAACCAGCTTAAAATAAGTCGCGTCTTCAATGTCAGGCGGGATACTCCCCACTTTGTTCAGGATTTGGACAAAACTTGAACCGCCCAACGCAAAGTCATTTTTGGAAAAACCGAGATAAATCAGTTGTGTCTCTGAAATTGGTTTTACTACCGGGCTGATGGTTTTACGGATATCCGTAACAGGTCCTGCAGCACTTATAATCAGGGTTCCTGGTGCCATAACGGTTTTCCCGTCAGGGTATTTTTGTGTCATCGACAACGAATCTTTCCCCGTTGGAATGGGGATTCCGAGTGCAATTGAAAAGTCACTCGCTGCTTTTACAGCTGCATATAGTCTTGCATTTTCGCCATCCTGACGTGCAGGCCACATCCAGTTGGCACTAAGCGAAACACCGGAAAGGTTTCCCTCAATGGGTGCCCAAACCAAATTGCTCAGGGCTTCGGCAATGGATAGTCGGGCACCTTTCCCGGCATCAATGAGGGTGGAAACCGGGGCGTGACCAATAGCAGTGGCAATGCCTTTTTTGCCCTTATAATCCAACGCCATTACACCTGTGTTGTTCAACGGAAGTTGAAGCGGGCCGGTACATTGCTGCATAGCAACACGGCCGCCCACCGAACGGTCTACTTTATTGGTTAGCCAGTCTTTGCAGGCAACGGCATCCAACTGTAATACATTAGTCAAGTAGATTTCAAATTGTGATAACTCATAATCCGGGTCTGAAAATCCTTGCTCAACTGTTTTGTCGGTTAAAACTGTTTTGGGCGGTTTGCCAAAAAGATATTCAAGCTGTAAATCTACCGGACAAGTCCCGGCATTGTCTTTTATTAGTAGCCGATGATTCGATTTTACTTCGCCAACTTCATATAATGGTGCCCTTTCGCGGGAAGCAACTTTCTTAAGCTTTTTTAAATCAGGTTTTTTGATCACCAAACCCATACGTTCCTGTGATTCATTGCCTAGAATTTCTTTAAAAGACAATGTGGGATCACCTATGGGAAGCTTGTTGATGTTAATTTGTGCACCTGTTTCTTCAACCAGCTCTGAAAGACTGTTTAAATGGCCTCCTGCACCGTGGTCGTGAATAGAAACAATGGGATTTTCGGTATCTTCGGCCATGGCCCTGATGGCGTTGGCCACACGCTTTTGCATTTCAGGATTGGCGCGTTGAACGGCATTCAGCTCGGTTCCCTGCCCGAATTGTCCGGTGGCTACCGACGAAACGGCTCCTCCTCCCATTCCGATACGATAGTTGTCGCCTCCCAGCACAACAATAATGTCTCCCTCCTCGGGCGTGTCTTTAAGGCTGTCACGTCGGTTGGCATAACCGATTCCCCCGGCTAACATAATCACTTTATCGTAAGCAAAGGTCTTATTATTTTCTTCGTGTTCGAAAGTGAAAAGGCTGCCGTTAATTAAAGGTTGTCCAAATTTATTTCCAAAATCGGAGGCTCCGTTGGATGCTTTTATGAGTATGTCGGCAGGTGAATGATAAAGCCATTTTCGGGCTTTAATGTTGTTTTCCCAGACGTGGGTTTGATTAAAACGGGTATATGATGTCATGTAAACAGCAGTTCCGGCCATGGGAATGCTGCCTTTACCACCGGCCATACGGTCACGGATTTCACCACCACTTCCTGTGGCAGCCCCGTTAAAGGGTTCAACTGTGGTAGGAAAATTATGAGTTTCCGCTTTCAGCGAAATAACGGTTTCAATACTGCGGATTTCAAAAAAACCGGCTCTGTCTTGCATTTTGGGTGCAAATTGTTCAACCTTGGGGCCAACAACAAAAGCCACGTTATCTGTGTAAGCCGAAACCAGATTCTCAGGATGGGCTTTGGAAGTTTTTTTAATGAGCGCAAATAAGCTGTCAGGCATTTCTTTTCCGTCAATTACAAAACTTCCGTTAAAAATTTTGTGGCGGCAGTGTTCCGAATTGATCTGTGCAAAGCCGTATATTTCCGAATCGCTTAGCTTCCGGCCTATTTTTTTACTGATTTCTTCTAAATAAATAATTTCGTCATCACTCAAAGCCAGGCTTTCTTCACGGTTGTAAGCTGCAATATTACTAATCCAACGAATAGGGGCAGGCTGTACATCAAGTTTAAAAACGTCTTGCCCGGGATTTTCGTACAATTGTTGCAACATGGGATCAAAATCTTGATTTTCTTTTTCTACACGGAAAAATTCTTCAATTCGAAGAATTCCGGAAATGCCCATATTTTGAGTGATTTCCACTGCATTGGTACTCCATGGCGTAATCATTTCTTTGCGGGGGCCAATAAAATGGCCTTCCAGAATGGTACTTTGGCATAGTCGAGCTTTGTCAAATAACCAATTTAATTTTTGATGATCTGTTACCGGGAGCCGGTTGTCAGCCATTACCAGAAAATAATGCTGTTGGTTGTGGGAGTAAAAATAAACCATAAGAATTGATTTAAAGAGCCGCCTGCAAATATAGAAAATGCTAAATGCAAAAAGCAAACAGTCTCAAAAAGTTTCCATGTTTTTTTTAAAGTTTTTCCATAGTGCCTTACCTTAATTTAGCCTGCCATAAAAATAAATTTAGATTAATCTAAAAATAATTTACTTTTGTAGAAAATAAAATCATGACCATTGCAGAGGAGGATTATTTAAAAGTCATATTAAAATTGGAGCTGGCACAGGAGGAGTTACACGCCAGGGTTACCACTAACCAGGTGGCTGAAGTGATACAAACCAAACCTTCATCGGTTACGGATATGCTGAAGCGTTTGAAAGAAAAATCGTTGGTGGATTACATAAAATATAAAGGCATTAAACTGACCGGGGCTGGAAGGAAACAGGCATTGTGCCTAATTAGGCGGCATCGGTTATGGGAAACTTTTTTGGTTGAAAAGTTAGGTTTGTCATGGAAGACTGTCCATCCGGTAGCTGAACAATTAGAACATGTGCATTCGGATGAGTTATTGGAGCGACTGGATGAATTTCTGGGTCACCCGGCTTTTGACCCGCATGGAGAGCCTATTCCAAATGGTGAAGGGAAATTGCCTGGTTGCGACGGGGAATTAATGACCACAGTAAAAGCCGGAAAAAATTATACATTCATGGGGATAAAAGAACCAACTGATACCTTGTTGAGTTATTTAGATAAAATAAAACTGAATATTGGGAGCATATTCCACGTTCAGGATGTTGAAGCTTATAACGGTTCTGTTGAACTAGAGATGGGAGGGAAGGTCTGTTTTTTGACTTATGATGTTGCAAATAAGTTAGTAGTGAAAGTAAATGAAAAACATGAAAATAAAAACTAAATCGCTCGAAGAAGTCAATGCTTCGGTGGATACAACACAAAAAAGGGGTTTTGGAAAGAAATTACTGGCTTTTATGGGGCCGGCCTACCTCGTGGGTGTGGGTTATATGGATCCGGGCAACTGGGCTACCGATATTGCAGGCGGAAGTCAGTTTGGATATCAACTGATCTGGGTATTGCTTATGTCGAACATAATGGGATTGCTTTTGCAGAGCCTTAGTGTACGTTTGGGTGTAGTGCGGGGCCGCGATTTGGCACAGGCTTGTCGCGAAGCTTATCCCGGACCGATAAACGGAATTCTGTATGTACTGGCTGAAATTGCCATTATTTCAACCGATTTGGCCGAGGTGGTGGGAATGGCCATCGGTTTGCAATTACTTTTTCATATCCCTTTGGTTTGGGGCGTGTTGCTTACTTTTTCAGATACTTTTCTCTTATTGTTTTTGATAAACAAAGGAATGAAGCGCATGGAGGCTTTTATCCTGGCATTAGTGGGTGTGATAGGTCTCGCTTTTTTTGTAGAGATGATTTTTGCGAAACCCGATATGGGCGAGCTGGTTAAAGGCTTTGTCCCTGCTATTCCCAAGGGCACTGCTTTATATATAGCCATTGGAATTATAGGTGCCACGGTGATGCCCCATAACCTGTATTTACATTCTTCGTTGGTACAGACCCGTAAATTTAAACGTACCCGAAAGACAATGGGAAGCGCATTGCGGTTTAACTTTTTTGATTCGGCAATTGCCCTTAATATGGCTTTTCTGGTGAATGCAGCAATCCTGGTGTTGGCAGCGGCTACATTTTATAAAGCAGGTATGTTTAATGTCTCTGAAATTCAAGATGCTTATAAATTTTTGGCGCCATTACTGGGAACACATTGGGCTGCTATTTTGTTTGCCGTGGCACTAATTGCAGCCGGTCAAAGTTCGACCCTTACGGGGACATTGGCCGGACAGATTATCATGGAAGGTTTTGTTAATTTTCGGATTCAACCATGGGCACGGCGGATGATTACACGTTCACTGGCCATTATCCCTGCCATTTTGGTGCTGTTGTATTATGGAGAAGCTTATACCGGAAAGCTGTTGGTGCTGAGCCAGGTGGTGTTGAGCATGCAATTGGGTTTTGCCGTTATCCCTTTGATCCATTTTGTAAGTGATAAAAAATCAATGGGGAAATTTGCCATTAAATTACCGGTAAAAATTTTTTCGTGGCTCATTGCCCTGGTAATAGTAGGCTTAAATGTTAAATTGGTGTTGGAAGAGCTCATCGGTTGGATAGCACAAAGCCACCATGTTTTTTGGATTTATGTTCTGGTAATTCCCGTTGTTGTGGGTTTGGGAATTGTTCTGCTCTATCTGACTTTATCGCCGTTTGTCAAACAGTTAAAATTGAAAAATGAAGCGTTCATCCATCCCAGTCCCATTGCGCTTCGGGATTTATCCAAACCATTGTACCGGCGCGTGTTGGTGGCACTCGATTTTTCGCATGTGGATCCCGCGGTGGTACGCCACAGTTTGGCTTTAGGTGTTACCGATGCGGAATATCTCTTTGTGCATATTGTTGAAAGTGCTGCTGCCCTGGTATTTGGTGATGAAACTGACGACCTGGAAGCTGAGACTGATGAAAATCGTCTTGAAAATTTTATTGGTGAACTAAATGACAAGGGGTACCGGGTACAACTAAAAGTGGGTTATGGAAATCCGAAAAAACAAATTCCCGAATTAGCAGAAGAATTTCAAGCCGATATGTTGGTGATGGGCGCTCATGGCCACGGCTGGTTTAAGGATCTATTGTTTGGAACTACTATCGAAAAAGTCCGGCATAAAGTGAATATTCCGGTGCTGATAGTGAGAAGTAATTATTAACCTCAGCTCGATCTAAGATTTACATCACAGAAAGTCAATAGCGTATCAGATTTGATGCTGAAAATCA
>CAJXKB010000002.1 GCA_913055825.1 uncultured Bacteroidota bacterium | reverse complement strand
CTGATGATGCGACAATTTTTGTACTTCAGCAGCAATTTTTTGAGTTAAAGCAAGTTGCAAACGATATTGATAAAGAGTTGAAAAGGCCGTTCGATTATTAACCCCGGCTCATTTAGATTTTAATCCAAATGTCATAATACAAAAAATCCGGCCCTTCCGAACCGGATTTTTGCGCCCCCACCAGGACTTGAACCTAGGACCCTCTGATTAACAGTCAGATGCTCTAACCAACTGAGCTATGGAGGCGTTTCTCTTAATTGAGGCGGCAAAGATAGAGAATAATTTTTATTTGCAAATAATTTCTGCAAAAAAAATTTCCGGCTATTTTCCATATAAAATTCTATCGGCACGCAACACAGGATCAGCCGACTGCAATATTTTTTGCCGAAGTTTCGGGTTAATATCACGGTTCTTTTCAAGAAACTTATGGATAATACGTACGGCTTTCGGCGAGTGGTGGCCATAAAAAGTAGCGTCTAACCACGATTTGGGAAAGAAAATATCACCTGTTTGTTGAATTTCGGGTAACATCTCCAACGAAGGCATGATATATTTTTCCGCACTACGGGCACGCAACGGATGGTGCAGATAGGATAAAGCCGTTATCACCCAGGGTTCATGTTCACGCATCCGGGGTTCCTTAAGCTTTTCGAAAAAACCGGACCGGATAGCGGCATCTTCACTTAGGGCAGGAGCAACAAAAGCAATTTCTTTTTTCTTATCAGGATTTTTTGTTTGTTTCAATTGCTGCGCTAAAATATCTTTTGGAATGAATTCACTGTTTTTTATTCCAATGCGTACCGCTAATTCGTAACTCAATTTAACACGATTATTCTCCGAAACAGGAAGCCCTTCTATTTGCAACCTGCCCCGCCACAAATTCAACATTTTTTTCATTGCACTTTTTGAAAGGGCCGTAACCAACCAGGCATGATAAAAAGAAGCTTTTAAAGATGAAGTTGGAGCTTTGAGCATTTTATCCCATAGCAAGGGTTCCATTCGTGCTGCTACCTTAGGCCGGTTTTCATCTTTTGTGAAACGCCAAAATAATTTTGGATAATATGCCAATAACAAGCCCAGGTTTTGTTCCACCTTTTCGTGATTTAAAGCTGTTTCAAACAACAACTGTACAGTTTCGGGTTGCAGCACCTCATTTTGCATGTTTTCCCAGATGCTTATATAGGCAGCTGCCCGCTGAATCGCTGTAAGTTTCCGGAAACGGGGACTCTCGACAAAATTTTGCATCTCCGGGCCCATCCTGAAAAAGCCATAAGCTTTGCCATCGGCATTTAAAAACAACAGCGAATCCGGATGAGGAACAACAAGCTGTTGTTGTGATTGTTGGTTAAAAACCAGGCCCGTATCCACAGTATTGCCTGCCCGGGCCAGATAGTGAAATTGCTGCGGCCAAATACGGCCTTTTTGTTGCGGATCTGTTTGCCGAAGGATAAAATGGCCATCTTTTTCCGTAATGTCATAATGCGGCATCCCGGCTTCCTTCACCCAAACCCGGCTCCACGATTTTAAATCGGCAGTTGTCTTTTTATCCAAAATCGCAATCAGATCATCCCAATCGGCATTTGAATAACTGTATCGCTCTAAGTAAGTCCGCAACCCTTCGCGCATTTTATCTTTTCCAAGCATATCCTCCAACTTCATCATTACAATGGGCGCTTTGTGGTAGATAATTGCGCCGTAAAGCATGCCGGCCATTTTCAAATTGGGCAACGTTTGTTTAATCGGGTTTGCACCTTCTGTACGGTCCACTGCATAAGCAGCCGGATAATGATCAATAAGAAACCGTAATGCATGATTAATTTCGGGGAAAGCAGGCTGCGAAATTTTAGCCGCCATAAAATTGGCAAAAACTTCTTTTAGCCAAACATCATCAAACCATTTCATGGTTACCAAATCGCCAAACCACATATGTGCTGTTTCGTGGGCTATTAAGCTGGCACGAAAAAGTTTCTGTGATTGTGTAGCCGACTGGTCCAAAAACACACGTGAAGCACGATACAAAACCGCCCCGGGATGCTCCATGCCGCTGTACTGAAAAGCCGGGATTAGCACAAAATCAAACTTCCCGAAAGGGTAAGGAATACTTGTATAATTTTCCATCCAGGCAATGGCATGGGCTTCCAGCTTAAACACATCATCAAGGTTTCGATTTACTTTTGCAGTATCCGTTTCACGGTAATACATTTTTAAATGCCGGCCATCAATCACTTTGGATGCCACCTTAAATTTGCCGGCCACAAATGAAAAAAGGTAGGTGGAAATGGGCTTTGTAGGCTTAAACTTAATTATTTTTGTTGCACCCTGCCGCACTTCCGACAAAGCTTTTCCATTGGCAACGGCCACCCATCCGGAAGGAATGGACAAAGTAAGATGAAATATCGCTTTCAAATCAGGCTGGTCAAAACAGGGAAAAGCCGTGGACGCCCTATCGGGAACAAAAAGGGTATATAAAAAATCGTCATTACGGTTAAGTGCCTGATCACCGGCGATAAAATCTATAGAAACCTTATTTACAGAAGACTTCAGCTTTTCGGACGGAATCAGGATATGGCCATTTTGCCATTGATAAGTCGCTTTTTTTCCATTCACCCTTACTTTTTTGATGGATGAAGAAGGATTTTGAAAATCAAGCACAAGGGGCCTGGTAGAATTTTTTCTTGAAAACGAAAGCCTTAACCTGCCGGTTACGGATTGGGATTTCTTTTCGGGAATCACAAAATGCAAATCATAAACTACTTTGGTCAGGTTATTTTTACGTAGGTCATTTAGTTTTTTTGAAACCCCTTTATCCGGCACAAAACTGCCCGATGGTATTTGACAGGAAAAAAAGCCCAGCAACAGGACAAATACCCCCATGAACAAAAAACGATTTCGCATGATAATAATTTTTTTCAAATTTAATGAATCTCTTTCATCAAGAGAAATAATCGTAAAAATCAAAAAAAAATAATTTGATAAGTTGTTTAAAAATTATTGCCATTAACTGCTCAAACATCGATTAAATCTGATATTTTTACTTTCTATGCAATTTTTTTCAACCATAGTGAAAATCAAAACATATAATACGCCCGATTTGGTTTGGATGTTTTTTGTCTTTTTGGCATTTGTTATGCCCAAAGCTGCACATACTCAGGAAGAACGTCTTCAGGACATCCGGGTTACAGTTACTTTTTCCGGTGTTCCCACTTCAGTAACTGCCAACAAAGCATGGCTGAAATACAACAAAGATTTTGCATTGATACTGCAAATGGACAACGACGGGGCGGACGTGTACAATAAAGTTTATCCATATTTTACCGGAAAAGAAGGTAATCCCGGCCTGTTTTATACCGACGGAACAGGCAATAATGTTTCATTTAAAATGGGCATTAGTCATTCATGTTTGTACAACGGGAAAGATCTTCACGAAACAGGCGGCAATTATTTAACCTGGGATGAACTTGGTTTTCTGTGGAATGAGCAATTTTGTTTGGATAACAAAGGTTTTCAGATTCCGACCATAAGTTATCTTCAAGAATACGAGGTCCTGCGTAATGAAAGCTATACACGTAAAAAGACTGCTGCTTTAACACCCGGTGGAATTAGCATGGATACTTACATGCTTCCTGCGGGTGGCGAAGACCAACTGCTTCCTGCCAAAGAAGCCGGCTATTTGTCTTTTTTTGATGATAACAGCCAGGATCTTCCCAACCCGGTAAATAATATCATCTATGTTACCCCTATTTCCCAACGTACATTTAAACGTACACGTATAGATGGCAACCTTTTTCAAAACGTTCGCAACATGGCCGACAACAGTAAAAACGGCAACCATTGGTTAGGCACCTATTTTGTAAACCGTTTTGGCGTATCGCCGGATATTAGTTTCGACAGTTTCAAAACCCAAATGAATCAAATTGCACAAACTTACGGAGCTGAAGGAAGTGATAATATCTGGGTAGCCTCATCACGTGAAGTTTTTGAATACCTGGTACTCCGCAAAAAAATTACCATGCAACAAGTACCCCTTGGCAACACACTTGTGCTAACTTTTTCGGGAAGTGATATCCCTACAAATTTTCGATACTACAGCCTAACCATTGTTATTAATGCAAATGAAGCCATAAACAACATCAAAATAAAAGGCGCCAGCGGTTCTAATTACACCATACATGGCGATACGGCTTTAATCAACCTGAAATGGAACGGACAAATTATTGATTCGGCCGAAGTTGATGCCGCCAAATATATTCAATTGGTAAAAGACAACCCCGACAACGCCAACACTAAATTCACCAGCCTGATTGCCTCTGATTATGTAGATGCCATTCAAAATCATGACAGCCTGATAAAATACAAAGAAGCATTGTGTGATCTTAACAGGCCTGAGCTGAAAGTTTACTGTAGTTATCATTTTACCGTACCTGCCGACACAATTTGCCTCGGCGATACGGCTACACTAATTGCCCCTGAAGGAATGAAACATTATTTGTGGAATACCGGCGATACCACACAAAGTATTCAGGTTGTCCCCTCTCATAACCAGAAGTATTCGGTTGAAGTAACTACCGACAAAGACAAAACAGGTATTGACACCACCATGGTCATTGTGAATCCCATTCCTGTTTTTGAGCATTCGCCTGACACACTAATCACACCACCGGGAGCCGATACATTATTATGGGTAAGCGGTGGCTATCAATACCAATGGTCCAACGGCAGCACTGACACATCCATACAAATAACCCCAATCCGCAATCTGTCTTATTCGGTAAAAGTAAGCTCGGATAATGGCTGTTTTGTTAACCAGCACTTTTTTGTAGTTCCGAATTATCATTATTTAACTGATTACCAATACGACACTGTTTGTTTGGGTGATACCACCACCTTAATTAATTTATCGACATCAACCGACAGCCTGCTCAGTGTACAATGGGATTTAAATATGAACGGAAAGTTTACTGATACGGTTGGTGACACTGTGCATACTGTTTTTTCACAACCCGGAATACATCTCGTAGGCATGCGGCTTAATTATCTTTCGGGAGCTATTAAGATTAAAATCCATCAGGTTCCGGTTGGCGATTTTCCAGTGGTAAAATTTTCGTTTAATGGCATTTGCTCACCCAACAGTAGTACAAACTTTCTGGACAGCACTGAAATAAAAGTTGGGAAAGCCGCCTCCCGTTTATGGAAATACGGAGATAACCAGTCAGAACTTCGGCCCAATGTTTACGCCTATCACAATTACCGCCCGGGCAATTATGAGGTTACACTCATTGTTACTTCTTCGTTTGGCTGTACCGACTCGCTGACAAAACCAATCAGCATTTACGAAAATCCAACCCTTTCGCTCCGGCGTAAAGACAATAGTCAGGTTTATTTTGATGACACAGTGAAATTTAGCCGGGGCGACAGTGCCTATTTAAAATTAGATAATCCATCCATTTACGACTCAATTGTATGGCCTGGAAATTCTTATGGAGCCGATTATTATCTCAAAACAACGGGGCATTTTCAGGTAACGGGATACATAAATGTATGTCCCGGTTTTACAAAATTTTATGGTGCTTTTTCAGGATCATCTTCCGGCGGTGGTGGGGGCAGTGGCGGAACAGTTACCACACCCACGCAAGTTATGCCCGTCTTCACCCCAAACGGGGATGGTTACAATGACAAATTTGTGGTGGACAGTCCCGACATTACCCAGCCTGTTAGCCTGACAATTTACAACCGTGCCGGAAGGGCAGTTTTTGAAACCAGCCAATACAATAACGACTGGAAAGGAGATTACAACGGCAACCCCTTGCCCAATGGAACGTATTATTTTGTGATAAAAGATGCCACGGGAAAACTTTTTACCGGAACTATAAGCATATTGCGCTAATGAAGAAATTGCTACTCCATATTATTCTTTTCGTAACCTTGGTTGGTGGCACGCTTCATGCCCAGCAGTTTCCTTTGACTACGCAGTATCTTTTCAATCCTTATGCACTTAATCCTGCCATGGCCGGCTATTTTGGATATGCCGAGATACATCTGAATTATCGCCGCGAATGGGTAAATATCCCGGAAGGCCCAAAAACTTTTCGTATTAATGGTTTTGCTTCAATTTATCAGGACAAAATGTGGTTAGGCGGCGAAATATATTCTGACAAAACGGGAGCTTTTTCCACTTTTAAGGCCAGCATCAGTTATTCATATATTTTGCAAACCGGTGATAACCAACAACTGTTTTTTGGTGTTTGGGGAAACTATTTCCAAAATAGTTTTAATGTGGCCAATGCCACAGGTTTCGATCCCAACGACCCACTTTTCCAGGGTCGAAGCACAGTAAACGGAAGTGTTTTTAATGCGGGATTTGGAATTGACTATAATTGGAACGATTTAAATATAGGCTTTGCTTTCCCAAATGCTTTTACCGACAATAAAATTCCTAATACGACAACTCCCGATTTCAATATGCAAAGAGAACTTCTTTTCCATGTTTCCAATCTTTTTTACCTGACAGATCATTGGCAAATTCTGGGTTCTTCGGTTGTCAGAAAAACAAAAAATGAACCTTTACTGGCCGAAGTTTCCAGCATGGCAATTTTTAATCAACAATTCTGGTCGGGAATAACATATCGTAATTCGGGGATAGTTGCCATCAATATTGGGGGTTACATTGCAGGGGGAATTTTGTTTAATTACGCTTATGAAACAGGTATTGCCGGTGCCAGCCATATTTCCGGCGGCACCCACGAAATTACTTTATCATTCCGGTTGGGAATGCAGGGAAGTAACTATTTTGAAAAGAAAGGCCGGAACCGTAACGGGAGATCAAGGATAAAACGACATAGAAAATATGAACGCAGCAGGCCATGGATAATGGATTATTAATTTTGAGGGTAAATAATGAACAGGTTAACTAAACATATATCGTTAATTTTATGGCTTTTGCCGATTATTACCATCTTGCCGGCACACGCACAAGATACACGACAGGTGGGAGTAGATTCGGTGGTGGTTACTTTTAGTGATACTCCCACCCACTTTAGCGTACAAAAAGCACCTTTAAAATACAACAAAGCTTTTGCCATGAGCTTTCAGGAAGATGATGCTTTGTCGGATATTTTTAATCAGGTTTATCCGGCTTTTGAAGGGATAAATAACAATCCGGGAATGTTTTATTCCGATGGTTGTGGAAATGCCATTTCTTTTAAAATGTCGAGTGCCATTTATATTTTTGCCGCTAATTTTACCGATCTTCTAAATCCGGATGATCCATGGCATGACAACGGAAAGTTAACATGGACTAATTTAAAAACACTTTATCACCATGGATGGGGAATCGAAAACCATGGTCTATTTGATAATCCAAATGTTAGTTCTTCTGCAATTATTGATTATGCATTTAAGCGAACCCAAAGTTATGCCGCAAAAAAGATATCAGATTCTATCTTATTCAAAACTTTCGTAATTCCTAATAATGTCGTAACATATGTAGATTATCTTACTAAAAATCAATACCATTCAGCAGTGAACCAAGGTCAGGATAATAGCTGGATAGGATATGGAGCCGATGGCTTCGATGTTGAAAGCGACACAATTAACTGGTTAAAAAGAGTAACATTAAATCGCTCATTTATTCAAACCGGTTTTAAATCAACTGCTGATGCGCTTTACGCGGATAGTAAACTTGGAATTCACAAGTGGTTTTTATCGGGAATGCATGCCGTCCCAGGTTCTTTTTTACAGGAATTATTTCAGATATATCAAACCTACGGACAAGCCGGTCTGGATGATATTTTAATTGCACCTGATGATGAAATACTGGATTATCTTGCCGTAAAACAAGCCACACAAATAAATACCGTACAGAAAAATAACAAATTAAAAATTTCCTTTTCGGGAAACATCCCCACCGATCGTTTACAATATGCACTAAGCCTAAACATTACAGCTGATAAAAGTATTAGCAATATTCAGGTTTATGGCACCAACACTTTCAGCTTTGCAGGTGTTGGAAAAGATACGGCATTGGTAAACCTTTCATGGCAGGGCAGAAAATTTTATACAGTATCGGAGATGGCTGATTCAATGACTACCCTGGCTGTTAACAACCCATCACAATACACCGGATTGGTGGCCATGGATTATGTACAAATGTTGCCGGCAGGACAACAGAAAATTACACTACAGAAAAAACTTTGCGGCTTGGATCAAAGCAACTGGACTTTATCCTATGACGATTTTTTTTGTAATCCGATTAATTTAGGAAATGATACCAGTTTATGTGAAGGAAATGGTATTTCATTAAAAGGACCTGACGGAATGCAATCCTATGAATGGAAAAAATCGGATAATAATACCATTTTGGGAACCAGCCAAAATATTGAGCTGTTTCCTGAGCAAAGCGAAACCGTATTACTAAAAGTAACCAGCAAACATGGCAACATTGCTTCCGATTCCATACACGTGAATCTTCTTTCTTGTCCGGTAGTTTCTCTTGGTAACGATACCAGTATGCAAATAGGAGACAGTTTGATATTACGTGCGCCCACAGGCACCGGCTACCAATATAACTGGAACACAGGAGATACCACAAGCAGCCTTACCTGCAAATCCACCCAACCTGATACCCTATCTTATTCTGTTCAGGTTGTTAATGCAAACCATTGTCAATCTGAAGACACCATCAGGGTTATTACCTATAAGCTCCTTGATGTCCCCGTAGTAGTTGCAGTTTATGATACGATAAAAATAAATCAGGGAGCCGGGGTAACTGTTCAGGCCGAGACATATCTTGGGACAACTTTCGTATGGAGGCACGATTCAATAAGTGACACTACTACGGTTGGAGAATACACCTTTTATCCTGACAAATCAGTTAAGGTTTATGTTAAGGCTTGTAATACAGATGGATGCTCCGAAAAAGACAGTACTTATGTAGAGGTAATGACTCAGCCTGTTCCTACCGGTTTTTTAAAAAGCGATACAAGTTTTTGTGCTGGAAGCTGCATCGTGTTAAACGGGCCGGATAATATGCAAAGCTATGAGTGGCAGAATAAAGACAATAATACCTATGTGAGTTCCGATCAGTACATACAAGTTTGTCCAAAAAAAAGCGAAACATTATCGCTTAAAATAGTCACCCTTGCAGGCGACACAACTGTTGATTCGATACACCTGAACCTTCTTCCAACACCTAACGTAAATCTGGGTAACGACACCACAATAACAATTGGTGATAGTTTAACTTTACTTGCACCAACCGGCACAGGATACCAATACCTTTGGAATAACGGAGATACCACACAAAGTGTCGTTTGCAGTTCGAGTGTTCCCGACACACTCATTTATTCTGTTGAGGTAAACAATTCTTTTGGTTGTACAGATGAAGATACCATTAGGGTTTTTACCTATGATTTTAATCGTATCCCAATTGTATCAACTACTTATGATACAATTGAAATAAACCCGGGAGATAGTGCTAAAATTGAAGCCACAACAGATGTAGGAAACATGTTTGCCTGGAAATATAAAACAACTGTGGATGTTACCGAAAAAGGAAGCTTTACATTTTCTCCTGCAAAATCAGTTATGGTTTATGTAAAAGCCTGTAATGATTTTGGCTGTTCCGAATATGACAGCACCTATGTATGGGTTTTTACCGGTTTGACGGATTTTTTAAAAAGTGATACAAGTTTTTGTGCAGGAAGTTGCATCGTATTAAAAGGGCCTGATAATATGCAAAGCTATAATTGGAGAACGACAGATGACAATACTTTTCTGAGCTCTGATCAGTACATAGAAGTTTGCCCGGCAAATAGTGAAACTGTTTCATTACAAATAATCACATTACAGGGAGATACAGCCACCGATTCAATTCATTTAAATGTTTTACCATCACCAACTGTTAATCTTGGAAACGACACTTCTATAACTGTTAATGACAGCCTGATATTGAAGGCTCCTGTGGGCAATGGTTTTAGTTATTTATGGAATACAGGGGAAACAGCACAAAGTATTGTTTGCCATTCAAGTACCCCCGACACATTATTTTATTCTGTAAATGTGAGCAATTCATATGGTTGTCAGGATGAAGATACCATTAGGGTGATTACCTATAAGCCTCTGGGAAAACCTTTGGTATTTGCTACTTTTGATACATTGACAATTGCCTTGGGGGATAGTGCTACCGTTAAAGCTAAAACTGATGACGGTACCATCTTTGCATGGAGGCATAACCAATCAGTGGATATAACTTCAAACGGAAATTTTACATTTTATCCGGAAAAATCGTTGATGGTTTACGTAAAAGCCTGTAATGTTGCAGGGTGTTCAAAAGAGGATAGTACCTTTGTAAAAGTGGTCCCTGTTCCGCCTGATTTTATGAGAAACGACACCACTATATGTGCCGGAAGTTGTTTGACTATCTATGGACCAAACAATATGAAGAGTTATAAATGGGAAACTTCATATACTGATACTATCATTAGTGAACAAGACAGCCTAATCGTTTGTCCTGAACAATCCACAACATATTTTCTTAGTATTGTAGACAAAGCAAATCGTCTGCTGAAAGATTCAGTCCGAATTTCAACTCAAGCGGCTCCGGATGCACAAATCCAATATACCTCCAAACGGGCATGTATAAACAGCACCATTACCCTTTCAGCCACCGATGGATATCATTATCAGTGGTTGCCTTCGGGCGATACCACGCAAAGCATTCAATATTTGGTAAGCGATACCAGTAAGGTTTATTTGAAAGTTACCAACGATCTTGGCTGTACCAATAGCGATAGCCTGACCATTTATGCACTCCCTATGCCCAAGATGTCCATATCGGGTTTACTACCGTCGTACTGTTCCAACGACCAATCGGTTGTCCTTACCGGAAAACCCAATGGAGGGGAATTCTCAGGTCCCGGTATTAATGGAAATGTGTTTTTTCCTAATCTTGCCGGCCCCGGTTTGCACACCTTATATTATACAGTCTCAAATGAAGGGCAATGTACCGCATCCGATTCGGCCTCCACATTCATTTATGGGCCTATCCCAAAAATAAACCTTCACCCGGCAGATACCACCCTACTCGACGGAGGTATGGTTACCTATGACGCAGGATCCGGTTTTAGTGATTATTACTGGACAACAGGCGATACCACACAAATCGTGCATATTTTTTATTCCGATTTCCCCAACGGAACGGATACCATTACCGTGATTGGTCTGGCAGGCGCCTGTACCAGCGTGGGAAATGCGGTGATTCATTTTGGTGAACCTACCGGTTTGTCTGAATTTTATGATAACAACATTCTTGTTTTTCCCAACCCCAATAAGGGGATTTTCAGTATTAACTGGCCGGCATCAAACGAAAAGATCATTTTTAGCCTCACGGATATTACAGGCCATCTCATTATGCAGAAAGAAATACCCAGGGGTGAATCTCAACTAAAACTGGCTCTCCCCGGACTTAAACAAGGTTTGTACCTTATTCATTTTCAATCAGAAAGAGGGTTTTGGATTAAAAAGGTTATGATACGATAATTACACGTTAACGAGGAAATGTAACGTTGTACCTTTTTATCCGGATCTGTAATCCGAATTAGCAAGGCTTCACTCAATTTAACCCGGTAGCAGGAAAGTACATTTTGCCGTGTAAAATTTTTTATGACCTTTGCGCAAATTTAAAAAGAAATTCAATGAAAGTAATCGGAATAGGAAATGCATTGGTTGATGTGCTTACCCAACTGGAAAGTGATCAATTATTGGAAGAACTTTACCTTCCTAAAGGAAGTATGCAGTTGGTGGATGCAGAGCGATCGGCACAAATACAAGAAAAAAGTAAAAACCTGAAAAAACAAATGGCCTCGGGAGGTTCAGCAGCCAACACTATTCACGGGCTTGCAAAACTTGGCGTTGAATCAGCTTTTATTGGTTCAGTAGGGAAAGATGAAACCGGTAAGTTCTTTGAAGAGGATTTGAAAGCTTCCGGTATCCAGCCTGTTCTGCTTCATTCTGATTCTCCTTCCGGGATTGCCAATGGCATGATTTCCCCCGATGGAGAACGTACCTTCGGGACTTTTTTGGGCGCAGCTTTGGATTTGTCTGCTGACAAGCTTAAACAGGAACATTTTAAAGGCTACGACATGCTGCATGTGGAAGGTTACCTGGTGCAAAATCATGAACTGCTTGAAAGGATATTACAACTGGCCAACGAAAACGGCCTGAAAGTTTCGCTTGACCTGGCCAGTTATAATGTGGTGGAAGATAACCTGGAATTTCTCCGTAATATGGTAAGCCGGTACGTCGATATTGTGTTTGCCAACGAAGAAGAAGCTAAAGCTTTTTCAGGTGAAGAACCGCGCGAGGCACTCGATTTTATTGCCGGCCTTGCTGACATTGCCGTGGTAAAAGTGGGGAGTAAGGGCTCCATGATAAAACAAGGAAACCAGGTGGTGAATATTCAACCCATCAAAGCCAAAGCACTTGACACCACCGGAGCCGGCGATTTGTATGCTTCGGGATTTCTTTACGGATTTATTAATAATCTTGGTTTTGAGAAAGCCGGCTATATCGGTTCGCTTTTGTCGGGTACCGTAATTGAAGTGCTGGGTGCTAAATTTGGCGAAGATAAATGGAATGAAATCAGGAAAATGATTTAAAATTAGATGTGAAACCGGCCTCCCAAGGACAGAATTATGTACTGCTTTTCGGGACTCGATTGTCCTTTCAGGGTTGGTGTGTCCTTTCAGGTGGACCTGCACCTGAAAGGTCGAAATAGGGTAGGTTTTTCCCACCTTTCAGGTCTTGATCGACCTGAAAGGAGACGGTTGACCTTTCAAGTCGAGTTGTCCTTTCAAGTCGAATAGGACTTGAAAGGTCGAGTAATAGGTTTTACCTTTTCAGGTAATTTCCCACCTTTCAGGATTAGCGTGTCCTTTCAGGTGGACCCACTCCTGAAAGGTCGAATGAATGAAGGTTTTTTTTCCACCTTTCAGGTCTTGATCGACCTGAAAGGAGATGATGGGATTGACCTGAAAGGAGACGGTTGAGATGGCCTGAAAGAAGACGGTTGACCTGAAAGAAGATTTTTTTGTACCTTTATCTGTACCAAATATTCTCTTTCATGGATTATGCTAAAACAACAAATAAACTGGAAAGGCTTGCCTTTGGTGAAACATACCATATTTACAATAAGGCCATTAGCCACGAAAAATTGTTTATCATTTCTGATGATTATTCCTACTTTTTAAAGAAGTTGAACCGGTATATTCTACCCATTGCAAACATCATTGCATATTGCCTCGTCCCAAATCATTTTCATCTGTTGGTAACTATTAAAGATGAAGAAAATATTCCGGAAAGTTTATTAAAAAAGAACAAAGAAAATCCCAATCAACTGATTTCAAAATCATTTAGCAACTTCTTTAATAGCTATACCCGATCTTTCAATATTGTACATCATAGGGCAGGGAGGTTATTTCTATATCCTTTCAAACGAATCTTGGTTGATAACGATGGTTACTTCGTGTGCCTTATCAATTATATCCATCGCAATCCGGTACATCATGGGCTTACAACAAATTACAGCGACTGGAAATATTCTTCTTACAATGCCTATATCTCCGAAAAGTCAACACACATTAACCGTAAGAAAGGGCTTTCGCTTTTTTCCTCTCTTGAAGAATTTATTCTTTTCCACAAAGAGAATCAATCTGTCCCCGGTATAGAGAAATATTATTTTGAATGATGTATTTATTTTACCGTAATTTAGCCTTTCGGCTAAAAAGGTTGTCCTTTTAAGATGATTTTTTTTACTTTTCAGGTGATTTCCCACCTTTCAGGGTTGGTGTGTCCTTTCAGGGTTGGTGTGTCCTTTCAGGTGGGCTTGCACCTGAAAGGTCGGGTGAATGAACGTTTTTTCTCCACCTTTCAGGTCTTGATCGACCTGAAAGGAGACAGTTGTTCTTTCAAGTCGAGTTGTCCTTTCAAGTCGAATAGGACTTGAAAGGTCGAGTAAGAGGTTCTACCTTTTCAGGTGATTTTTTTACTTTTCAGGTAATTTCCCACCTTTCAGGATTAGTGTGTCCTTTCAGGTGGGCTTGCACCTGAAAGGTCGAATTGAAGAACGGTGTTCTCCACCTTTCAGGTCTTGATCGACCTGAAAGGAGACAGCGATTTTATCAAAACTAAGAAGCCCAATGCATGTTGCACCGGGCTTCTTGGTTGTTAATGATTTTTTATCCAATGATTAATGTTGGACAATAATCATTTTTGAGATTTTTTTCGGGCCTCCTGTTACGCTGATGAAATAAATGCCCTTGGGTAAATTAAGCGTTGACAGCCTTAATTCTTTTGATATGTTCGTGTTTATCAACCCCGTAGCTTGCCGCACACCAAAACGGTTGTAGAGTGTAACAACATAATTTTTATTGTTGTTATCGTTCACTTTTACCGTTACAAAGTTGGTGGTTGGATTGGGGTAGGCATCAATTCTCAGACTTTGATAAATTGAGAATGGGTTTTTGCTTATGCCTCTCGGCAATGTGTTATCATCAGGATCAGCACCCGCGCTAACCACTATGATTTTAAAATGCTGCTTACCAGTGGAATATGTATTACCAGTAGAAGCATGATCTTTCCCGTCAATTTTCCAACTATAGGTACTTCCTTTAACACCAGACTTTATGAGATAATTTGTTCCTGTTGATACATCTTCAAGATAAATATCAACCCTTCCGGTAAGGTTGTCATCCCACGAAATCAAATGGGTGGAACCCATTGCCCAGGAGATGCCTTTTTTGGTGGGTTGCAAAACTTTGATGAAACTTCCCTTTGGTACATTTGTAATGGAAAAAGTGTTATTACTTAAGTCAGATTTAGAACTGTCGTTATTGTAAACCACAATTTTGTAGTGGCCTCCGGCGACAAAAGACTCCTTGTTGAGGTCCTTATTAATTTTCCAAGAGAAAGTACTTCCATTAATATTTTTAGCGACAGGATAACGTTTAATTATTTTGGTTTCTCTATTATTATACTGGACCAAATAAATGTTGAAACGAGTTGAAAGGTTATCATTCCATGAAATCAGATGTGTGGTACCTAAAGCCCATTCAATACCATTTTTATTAGGTTGCAAAACCTTGATATATCCAAAAGTTCCAATAGAAAAGGTCCTATTACTATTATTACTCACGGTGGTGTCAATAGAACTTTGAACCCTGATTTTGAAGTATTTTCCTGAATAAGTAGATGGAATTTTCCAATTGTAGGTACTTCCGGAGACATTATTTTTAATAGGAATAGATTTTTTAACTACCCCACTATTGTTGCAACTATCAAGATAAATATCAACTTTCCCGGTAAAGTTGTCCTTCCAGGAAATCAGATGCGTAGTTCCGGCAGCCCATTTTTCACCACCATTGGGTTGAAGAATCTTTACATGGTAATTAGGCTGCCCCATAAGGTTTGCGCTCAAGGCAACCAGAAAGGCTGTTATGACGCTGAATTTAAGTAGATAAAAAATCTTTTTCATAATATTGTTCTTTAAATGGTTAAAAATTCATCCAATAAATTATCTTTTAATGAGTTTAATTGTTTCATTACCTTCTCCGGAAATCAATACCACCAGGTAGATTCCCGGGTTTCCGTGTTCCATATTCAATACAATCTGGTGTTCCCCGGCCTTTAACGTCCCCTGAAAAACAGTTTGTATTTTCCTGCCGGATAGATCATAAAGGTCGATCTCTCCTTTAATTTTCTTTTTCAAACCAATTGAAAGGGTCGCCTGCCCGGAAACCGGATTGGGATTACATGTAAAGAGCTTTACGCTGTTTTGAAGGAAATTTTTTACTCCTTCCGGTCCGCTTTGACCCGAAATGATAAAATGGGCGTCTACATGATAACCGGTGTAATAATTGGATTGAAGATTAAAGTCATAAGGAATTGTTAGTACACCATCGTTGTTTTGATTCCAGGATTGCGAGGTACTACCCGTATAAAAATCCCCCATAATGGCATCACCGTAATTATCATAATTATAAATAGATAGGGTCGTGTCCGCCCATGCTGAATCTGAAACAGACCAATATTGGGTTAATGCAGATTGAACGCCGCCATAAGTATCATAAGAATAATCGCCTTTTTGGGAGTTTATCCAAACGGTGTCGTTCCAGTCCTGGCCTATACCGGTGGAAAGATTTCCAGAAGCATCATAAGTATACGTGTATTTTTCAGAATTTGTCCATACACTGTCAGTATCATTCCAAATCATACTTTGGTAAGATGTTTCATTACCTGTAGTATCATGGGTGTATATTTCTTTGTAGTAGTTTTCCCATTCTTGTAGATGGGCTTTTTGCAGGGTGGCAGTAGATACGTTTCCGGCTGTATCGTAATCATAAAGATATCTTTGGTTATTTATCCAAAGGCTGTCAGCCCAGGATTTGTAATAACTGGCGGTCATTCTTCCCAGGGTATCATAAGTGTAAAGCCAGAAAGCTTTATTCACCCAGGAACTGTCATTCCAGACCATATTGTAATAGGTTAATATATTGTCGTTCTTGTCATAGTAATAGGTACTGGAATCGCTGTTTTCCCATGCTCCATTTAGCCATGATGTGCCTTTTTGGGTCAAAAGCAGATGATTTGTCCCATAGGTCGAAAGCGTTCTGGAAGCATTTACCCAGCTACTATCTACCCAATTTTTCCAGGTTTTGGAAAGTGCATTTCCCACCGAATCATAAACAGCCGTATCCATGGTAGAATAAATCCATTTCCCATTATTGGTATTTTCAACATACGAAGCGACGTTGTTTCCTGTAGTATCATACACGTAAGTATAACGTTTGGGATTTACCCAATTTGAATACACCACGGCGGTATCCATTTTTACGGATTGAGCATGGCTTGATTTTTCGTGATTTTTTAACTGAGATTGTCTCGGAGGGTTCAGCCGCTGCATAAATTCAACAGGTTGGTTCAGTTGAAATGAATTAAAATCAGCCACTTGCCGGGAGCTCACCTCATTAAAATTAAATTTAATGGTTTGTCCCTGCACACAACCATCTCCAATAATTGAAGAAACAATCGTCCACATAAATAAAAGGGTAAATTTTAATCTCATATTCTAATTTCTAATTACATAGGCTTATTTCACGAACTATTTAGTAACTACAATTATTGTTCCGTTTTTTTAACAAACACCTGAAACCCAATAACTACAGGACTTTTAGAAAAATCCGACTGAGGAGCAATTTTGCAAAAAGTTCCCGATTTTGGAAAATTAGCCCCAAAATGGGACAATTTATTATCCGATATCTGCATATTATCCAATTTTATTTTAGCCCCCAAATATACATAATAATTTTAAAATTAACAAATTAAAGACTTTTTTTATTTTTAATTGCATTTTTAAATAGTATATTTCCAAATTCATAACAAACAATTATTATACCGTTTTCCGGGAAAACCGCACAAAGTCAATAGCAATGGGCATTAGACAGATGTACCGTTCATTAAGGCATCTCCGGAAATGCTCCCGATTTCGGAATAACAATCTCAAAATGGGACATTAAAAGATGATGTAACGGTTTTATTAGAAGCTCACTAAAGCTATTGGGCAAATTGTTTTTATGTCCCCTCAAAAAGAAACGCTCTAAATTGCAACTACCATTTCTTAAGTCATTGATTTTTTTTACATTTGCCCCCTCTCAGTTTTGAGGGGAAATATTTTTATTGTTAAAACAGCATAAACAGCTGTAATAAAGATTTTTATAAAATGTGATTCAAAAAAGATTTATGAACGAATAAATAGAGAAAGCATGAAGGTTTACAAAACAAGCGAGATTAAAAATATCGCACTCGTTGGAGGTGCCAAATCAGGGAAAACTACCATGGCCGAAGCCATGTTGATGGAAGGAAAGATGATTAACCGCCGCGGAAGTATAGAAGATAAAAACACAGTTTCCGACTACAAACCCATCGAGCTTGAGAGAGAGCACTCTGTTCACTCCTCGCTTTTACATACCCTTTACGACAACAAAAAAATCAATCTTATCGATGTACCGGGTTTTGCCGATTATGTGGGTGAAACCATTGCTGCACTCAATGTTTGCGATACCGCATTGTTGATGATTAACGGACAATCGGGGGTAGAAGCTACTACGGAGACTGCCTGGCGTCAAACCGAAAAAGCCGGAACTCCGGTGGTGTTTGCAGTAAACCAAATGGATCATCAGGGTGCCAATTTTGAAACAGCCTTCAATTCTATAAAAGATTATTTTGGTGATAAAGCTACTGTTGTTCAGTATCCTGTAAATACAGGCGAAGGTTTTGATACCATCATCGACCTGGTATTGATGAAACAGCTAAAATTTAAAGATGGTGGCGGTGAACCTGAAATTAGTGATATCCCTGCTGCTGAAGCCGACAAAGCCGAAGCACTTCATTTGAAGTTAATTGAAAATGCAGCCGAAGGTGACGAAGCCCTTATGGAAAAATATTTCGAAAATGACACCCTTACCATCGAAGAGATGCGCGAAGGCCTCCGTTTGGGATTGATTACACGTACGATTTTTCCGGTAATGGTGTCGGCGGCAAAACATGGTATCGGCGTAAGCCGAATTCTCGATTTTATTTCTAAATCGTGCCCGCTGCCAACCGATATGCCAGCCCGCAAAACCACTGATGGTAAAGAATTTGGATGTAAAACAGATAATCCTGCCGCTTTATTTATTTTCAAAACATCCATCGAGCAACATCTCGGAGAAGTTTCCTTTTTCAAAGTATATGGCGGTGAAATTACGGAAGGTATGGATTTGGTGAATCCACGCACAGGGAATAAAGAAAGAATCACCCAGCTGTTTTGCCTCAACGGTAAAAACCGTGAAAAAGTGAGTAGCGTTTTTGCCGGCGATATTGCAGCTACCATTAAACTAAAAGATGTGCGGACAGGCGATTCGCTGATGGATCCTAAAAATGCGGACTCCGGTTTCGAATCCTTCTCAATTCCTGATGCTTTGTTTACCGTTGGTATTAAAGCGGTAAATTCGGCTGATGATGAAAAACTGGGGGCTTTGCTCAACGAAATGCACAAAACCGATCCCAGTCTGGAAATTGAATATTCACGTGAATTAAAACAACTGTTGATAAAAAGCCAGGGTGAATTTCACATTAATACCGTTAAATGGTATCTCACCAAGGCCAACGGCCTTGAAGTGGATATTTTCACACCTAAAGTACCTTACCGTGAAACCATTACCAAAATTGCCGATGCCAGCTACCGTCATAAAAAACAGTCGGGTGGTTCAGGTCAGTTTGGGGAAGTACATTTGCGTATTCAGCCTTATACGGAAGACTATAAAAAACCCACCGATTTCCCGGTTAGGGGTACAGATGTTCACGATTTGCCGTGGGGCGGAAAACTTATCTTTAACAACTGCATTGTCGGGGGTGCCATTGATGCCCGTTTTATGCCGGCCATTTTAAAAGGAATTATGGAACGCATGACCGAAGGCCCGTTGACCGGTTCGTATGCCCGTGATATTATTGTGTATGTTTATGACGGTAAGATGCACCCTGTCGATTCAAACGAAATTTCATTTAAACTGGCAGGCCGCCACGCTTTCAGCACAGCATTTAAATCGGCAAATCCAAAAATTATGGAACCGATTTACGACGTAGAAATTATTGTACCCGAAGATATGATGGGTGCGGTAATGACCGATTTACAAGGCCGTCGCGGCATTATCATGGGAATGGGCAGCAAAGGTAAAAACCAAATTATCAAGGCCAAAGTCCCCGGTGCCGAAATGGCCCGTTACGCCACCTCATTAAGTTCAATAACTTCAGGGAGGGGAACCTTCTCACTAAAATTTGACCAATATCAACAAGTTCCTTCTGACGTTCAGGACAAACTCTTAAAAGAATACGAAGAATCACAGGAAGAAGAGGACTGATGATGGTGAATCGTGAATGGTGAATCGTGAATGGTGAATGGTGAATGGAACTTCAAACTTTAGGCACTTTTGTTTAACCTTACGGGAGGGTTTACAGAATGACCTTTCAAGTCGATCAGGACTTGAAAGGTCGGGAAAGTAGATTCTCCATTGTAATTACGTGATTAACAATATCATCCAATTACTCCACCTTTCAGGTCTTGATCGACCTGAAAGGAGAAAAACTTTAGGCACTATTTTCCGGTTACCTCTTAATCATTTTCCTACTCTGCGACCGGCCGTCGCCATCCGTAAAGCGGACAATATACATTCCTTTTGGTAAGGAAGAAACATTCATTTCAATACGGTTATGACCACTTTGCAGTAGTTGCTTTTTCATCATCATCCGCTGTCCCAAAAGTGAGTATATCTCAATAGTAACAACTGTGGTTTTGTTAACACCAAGCCGTAAATTAAGCTGGTTGACAACCGGGCTGGCCAATTGAATGACATCAAATGCCGAATGAGTGAATTGCCGGATACCAACGGGTTCGTCCACAATCAATTTCAGGGTAACCGGAAGATGATCAGAATTATTATAAAGCGCATTCAGCACATCCGAAGGCACCGTAGTATTGGCAGGGGAAGAAGTCAGCGATTGATTAAAATGTTTGCCATCCTGCCCCACCACATGAAAACTGCCGGATAGATATCCAATTTTTTTGTTGTCGTTTTTTATGTTATCAGAAATCATGATAAAATCGAAACGGTCATCCAAACCGCCGGAAGAAGCGCAACCACTACTTGTATGCGTACTTTGGGTATGGTACAAACTAAAGTCAGGGTTGTTATGCCAGGCGCCTATTTCGTTGGCCGGATCATTAAAGCGAATGGCCGCAACTTTATAATCGATAAATTGCTGAAAAGCAGGTTCCTTATCGGAATACAAATTAAAATCGCCACTGAGTAAATAATTATTATCAGGATTATGGCCGGCAATATAATCCATGGTATTCTTTGCCATAACATTCCTTTTATTTTCATTATCTGTTCCGGAACCGGCTTTCAGGTGCGCCACAACGCAATATAAAAAAGTGGTGTCGCCGTTACTCAGGCGAGACGATTTATAATACAGCTTATACACATCCACATCACGAATATAGGATTGGGCAATAACATGTCCGGCTAAGCCAAGCTTATTATGATTGTAATAAAGCATATTTCCAAGGTCAGAATATGTATTTACCCGAATAAAATTAGCTTTTGAATACTTCGTAACCCCATCGGTATTCAACGCATAATTTAGCATATGTTGATGAATAGAAGGCGATACTGAAATTTCGTTTACCGAAAAAATATCCGGCTTTACATATTCAACAATGGTTTTGATGTACCCGTCTTTATTAAGGTAATTATTATTGTTTTCGGTACAATAGCTTGTATAATTGCCATAATTTAACAAATTATATTGCAAAACTGTCAAGGTATCCTGGGCATTGGCCGATAAAAAGCCCAGCACAAAAATCCAAAGTAAAAATCTCTTCATCGATCAAATTTTTACAAAAGTAACAAGAAACAGCTCCTGTTTTCAAGTGTAATAAGTTAAAGAATTAAAAAAGGAAACTAACATAGCAATCTAAACAACCCGTAGAAAATCGTTTTTTTAGTCGATGGCTTATCCTATTGATATTTTTAAAGATAAAACCTTGTTCTCATATTCCGGCCCTATTCCGAAAGTGCCGTTTCCTTCGCTTTTTTCCTTTTCTTATAATATCGGGCACCCACGTATTGCCCGCCAAAAAAGGCAGCCACCAAGAAGGGATAAGTATACAATTGAAAACCTAAATGAAAATGATAACGGAGAAAAACCACAAAAGGAATGGGCAAATGAACCGCAAGAAACCACTGCCACGAAAACTTCTTCACCGATCCGCGCCAATATCCCCAAGGTATATTAAAAACAAACACCAGCACACTTACAATTCCCAAATTAATGTATTCCTGCATAAAAATATTTTGGCGCAAAATTAGTAAGAAATATTCTTAATTTAAAGAAATTCTAAATAATGTAATTTATTTTTTACTTTTGTTCTCTCCTTATATTAAGCATTCAAATGGACCACTACAATTTTATAAATAATACTGATCCCGAAGTTATTGATGATTTATATCGTCAGTTTAAAGAAAACCCCGAAAATGTAGAGAAAGGGTGGAGAAGTTTTTTTCAGGGATTTGACTTTGCCGTGCAGGCTTATCCTCAAAAAGCGGATAGTAACCTGACTACTTCGGATGAATTTAAGATCATCAATTTAATCAATGACTACCGGCGGCGCGGCCATTTGTTTACCAAAACCAATCCGGTAAGGAAAAGGCGCACTTACACACCCTCTTTAGCAATTGAAAATTACGGTTTAAAACCTGCTGATCTGGAACGTACTTTTCAGGCCGGCAACGAAATTGGTTTAGGCCCCGCCAAATTAAGGGATATCATTGCCTTTTTGGAGGAAACTTATTGCCATTCCATTGGCGTTGAATATCTGTTTATCCGCGATGTTGAAATGGTAAACTGGTTGAAAACCTATTTTGAAAAAACCCGTAATCAACCGCATTACACTGTTGATGAAAAAAATTACATCCTGAAAAAGCTCAGGAGGGGGGTTTTCTTTGAACGTTTCCTGCAGAAAAAATTCCCCGGTCAAAAGCGATTTTCTCTCGAAGGTGCCGAGGGGCTGATACCGGCATTGGATGCCATCATGGAAAAAGGCTCTGAACTGGGCATTAAAGAATTTATTATCGGCATGTCGCACAGGGGCCGGTTGAACGTGCTGGTCAATATTCTCCGGAAACCTTTTGAAGATGTTTTTTCGGAATTTGAAGGTGTTGAATATGACGATGAGAGTTTGTTGGGTGATGTAAAATATCATCTTGGATATACCATTGAACGCAAAACCAGCACAGGCAAAAAGGTGAAATTTACACTTTCGCCCAACCCTTCCCATCTCGAAGCTGTTGACCCGGTAGTGGAAGGCATTACAAGGGCCAAAACCGATCAAAATCCCAACACAGATATTAATACGCTGGCACCCATTCTGATTCACGGCGACGCTTCTATTGCCGGGCAGGGCGTGGTATATGAAGTGTTACAAATGTCTGATTTAAAAGGATATACAACGGGCGGAACCATTCATCTTGTGGTTAATAACCAAATTGGTTTTACCACCGATTATCTCGATGCCCGCAGCAGCACCTATTGCACCGATGTGGCAAAAACCACATTGTCGCCGGTTTTCCATGTAAATGGGGATGATGCCGAAGCCATGGTTTTTACCATTCAGCTGGCGATGGAATTTAGAAATCGCTTCCATAAAGATATTTTTATTGATATTTTATGTTACCGCCGTTACGGCCATAACGAAGGTGACGAGCCCCGGTTTACACAGCCTTTGCTTTATAAAGCCATCGAAAAACATCCCGATCCTTATGTGATTTATAAAGAAAAATTACTATCCGAAGGCATCATAAACCAAGAGCAATGTAAAAAAGACGAACAGCATTTTCTGGAAATCCTTGAAAGTAATTACGAAAAATCAAAAACGCACGCAAAAGCCAATATAGACAGCTTTCTGTCCGATACATGGAAAGGTATCCGCAAGGCCGGCATGGACGATTTTGCCCATTCGCCTGACACTTCCATCACTAAAAAAACATTGGAAAAAATAGCTGAGAAGATCACCCGGCTTCCTGAAAACAAGAAATTTTACCGCAAAACCATCCGGCTTCAAAAGCAAAGAAAAGAGATGGTTTTCGAAAAAGGAATACTCGATTGGGCTATGGGCGAGTTGCTGGCTTACGGCAGTCTGGTTGAAGAACAAATTCCGGTGCGCATGAGCGGGCAGGATGTGGAAAGGGGCACTTTTTCGCATCGCCATGCCGTGCTGCGGCTGGAAGATTCTGAAGAAAAATACATCCCGCTAAACCACATCAGCGCAAAGCAGGCCGAATTTCAAATTTACAACTCTTCCCTATCGGAATATGGGGTGTTGGGCTTTGAATATGGATATGCCTTAAGCAGTCCGCATGCCCTCACCATTTGGGAAGCACAGTTTGGCGATTTTGCCAACACGGCACAGGTCATTTTCGATCAGTTTATCAGCAGTGCCGAAGGTAAGTGGAACGTGATGAACGGATTGGTTATACTTTTGCCACACGGTTATGAAGGCCAGGGTCCCGAGCATTCCAGCGCCCGTTTTGAACGGTTTTTGATTTTAGCTGCCGAAAACAACATGCAAATTGCCAATTGCACCACACCTGCAAATTTCTTTCACCTCATTCGCAGACAGCTAAAACGCGATTTCAGAAAACCGTTAGTGGTTTTTACACCAAAAAGCCTGCTGCGGCATCCTAAAGTAATTTCCCCAATTGAAGCATTTACAAAACAGGGGTTTCAGGAAATTATAGACGATGAAAGTGCAAATCCCGAAAAAATTACCCGGCTGGTACTTTGCACCGGAAAATTGTATTACGACTTACTTGCCGAAAAAGAAAAACTCAACAACAAATCAGTAGCCCTCATTCGCATTGAACAATTGTATCCCTTCCCGAAAGAACAACTCACCATACTCATTCACGAAAAATACACTAACGCCAAAGATTACGTGTGGGCACAGGAAGAACCGGCCAACATGGGAGCGTGGGAATTCATCCAAAAACAATTTGTTAAAGAATTTAAACTTAAATTTATCGGGAGGCCGGCAAGTGGAAGTCCGGCGACAGGTTCTCCAAAATTTCATGTTATACGCCAACAAAAAATAATCGACAAAGTTTTTCTTGAGTGTGATTGTCCGTTCGTGGGTTTTGAATGTGATATGGTATGCATTGGCAACCGATGGAAATCATTCGAGAAAGAATTAACCGATTTAAATGTGGATCATATTGACAGTAAATTTCACACGGGAATAAAACCGCTCAAATAAGATAAAAATTATGATCATTGAAATAAAAGTTCCAAGTCCGGGCGAATCCATTAGCGAAGTGCAACTGGCAGCCTGGTTAGTTGAAGACGGGCAACAGGTTGAAAAAGACCAGGATGTGGTAGAAATTGATTCCGATAAAGCCACCCTGAGCGTAGCTGCCGAATCTGACGGAAAAATAAAACTACTTGCTGCCGAAGGCGACACCCTTGCCGTGGGTTCGGTTGTAGCCACCATCGACACCGAAAGTGCAGGGAAACCAATGGAGAAAAAAGAGGAACACCAAATTCAGGAAAAGCCACAGCAGGAAAACAAAAAGACGGTGCCAAAAGCAGGAAAACCTGTTATACAGCAAGAAGAAAAAACGGCAACAGCCACAGCCCTGAACCTTTCGCCTTTGGCAAGAGAAATGATGAAACAAAACCAGATACCGGAAAGCGAACTAATCAATTTTTTCAAAAGTTTCCGCATTGGGAAAAAGGATATAGAATTTTATCTCGAAAATAAGGGGCAGTTACCTGTCACAGATTCCGTGTTACCTGAAAGTAACGGATGGCCCGGCAGCAGGAACAGCACATCAAAAAAAATGAGTATGCTCCGTAAAAAGCTGGCCCAACGGCTGGTTTCGGTTAAAAATGAAACGGCCATGCTCACCACCTTCAACGAGGTGAATATGTCGTCCATCATGGCTATCCGTACAAAATACAAAGAGCTTTTTAAGGAAAAATATGGTGTCGGACTGGGTTTTATGTCGTTTTTTACCAAAGCGGTTACCGAAGCCCTCCTGTACTTTCCGCAGGTTAATGCCCAAATCAACGGTGACGAAATTGTTCATTTTGATTATGTAGATATAAGTATTGCCGTTAGTGCCCCCAAAGGGCTCGTTGTGCCGGTAATCAGAAATGCAGAGAGAATGAGCCTGGCGGAAATAGAGAAAGCCATCAAAGAACTGGCTGTTAAAGCCCGCGAAAATAAAATCACACTTGACGATATGCAGGGTGGCACATTTACTATCACCAACGGCGGCGTGTTCGGTTCCATGCTGTCAACGCCCATCATCAACCCACCACAATCGGCCATTTTGGGAATGCACAATATTGTTGAACGGCCCGTTGCCGTCAATGGAAAGGTGGAGATACATCCCATGATGTACATTGCTTTGAGTTACGACCACCGCGTAATTGACGGTCGTGAATCAGTCAGCTTTTTGGTTAAAGTAAAAGAGATGCTCGAACAACCCGAACGAATGCTTTTCGGTGCCAAAGACCCCGTGGAAGCCTTGCTGGGACTATAAACTTTTAATACGATTTGGCAAACGCCACACGCCTTTCGGAAGGGTTGCCGCTGTAAACGCACTTGCCACTTTCTTTTTCCCCGTCAGTAGGGATCAAACGAATAGTGGCTTTGGTTTCTTCTTTAATTTTTTGTTCGGTTTTGGCTGTGCCGTCCCAATGTGCCCACACAAACCCGCCTGCTTCTATTTTTTCTTTAAACTCATCCCATGAATCCACCTTATAAGTATGTGATTCTCTGAAACTCAATGCTTTTTGGAAAATGTTATCTTGTATTTTTTCGAGCAGGTTTTCGATTTTCTCATCCAGGTTTTCCATGCGCAGGGTATCTTTTTCCAGCGTATCACGACGGGCAACTTCAACGGTTCCGTTTTCCAAATCGCGGGGACCGATAGCCAAGCGCACCGGGACACCTTTCATCTCCCATTCGGCAAATTTAAAACCGGGTTTATGGGTATCACGTTTGTCGTATTTCACCGAAATACCTTTGGCACGCAATGCTTTCGTGATTTCATCGGCTTTTTCGGTGATGGCTTCCAATTGTTCATCTTTGCGGTAAATCGGCACAATAACCACCTGGATTGGAGCTAATTTTGGGGGTAACACCAATCCGTTATCATCAGAATGGGCCATGATAAGCGCACCGATCAATCGCGTTGAAACGCCCCAGGAAGTAGCCCAAACGTATTCCAGTTTATTTTCTTTGGTAAGATATTTTACATCAAAAGCTTTGGCAAAATTCTGACCCAGGAAATGGGAAGTTCCGGCCTGTAAAGCCTTACCATCCTGCATCATAGCTTCGATGCAGTACGTTTCTATTGCCCCGGCAAAACGTTCACTGGCCGATTTTACCCCTTGCAACACAGGCATCCCCATATAATTTTCAGCAAAATCGGCATAGAGTTTCAAAATGGTCTCGGCTTCTTCAACAGCCTCCTTACGGCTGGCATGGGCAGTATGCCCTTCCTGCCATAAAAATTCTGAAGTCCGTAAAAACAAACGGGTCCGCATTTCCCAACGCACCACGTTAGCCCACTGGTTAATTAGCAGGGGTAGGTCGCGATACGATTGCACCCACTTACGATAGGTATCCCAAATAATTGTTTCGGAAGTGGGACGAACAATCAGTTCTTCTTCCAGTTTGGCTTCGGGGTCAACCACAACACCTCCCTTTTCATCATTTTTTAAACGATAATGCGTAACCACAGCACACTCTTTGGCAAAACCTTCAACATGGTCGGCTTCTTTGCTAAAAAATGACTTTGGGATAAAAAGTGGGAAATAGGCATTTTCGTGACCAGTTTCCTTAAATTTATCGTCTAAAATTCTTTGCATTTTTTCCCAAATAGCATAGCCATAAGGCTTTATAACCATAGAGCCCCTCACAGCCGAGTTTTCAGCGAGGTCGGCTTTTACCACCAAATCGTTATACCATTGCGAATAATTTTCACTTCTGCTTGTAAGTTCTTTTGCCATTTTTTAATTTTGGTATAGTCTTTGCAACTTTTTTAATGAACGGCAAAAATAAACAATGTTTATTGATGCACAATATCTAATATCATGAAGACGATAAAATCCATAACATTAATTATTGTAAGCCTCATTGGCTTTACATTTGTTACCTCATGCAGCAGTGTAAAGAACATACCTTACGATGATGTGTATTACTCGGCCTCAGGTAACAACACCCAAACTAATGCTGTAGTTCCTGCTGCCCGGGCGCAAACAACAAGCCAAAACAGTAACTACCAAAAAGGGACCATTGAAGTAGTCGACCAAAACAATTACGGGCCACAGGACACCGTAACCGTCGAAAATAAAAACGCCACATCGAATGTATCGCGTTCGACAAATAAAAATAAACCGAATAATGATAATTGCAATTGTGACAACTCCAGCTTTTATGTTGATATGGGATTTGGAAGCGATTATTTCGGTTCAAGCCCATGGGCCTGGGATTATGGCTTTAGCCCTTATAGTTCATTTTACGGCTGGGGATATTCTCCATTTTATTATGGTTCATATTTTTACAATCCTTATTATTACGATCCTTTCTTCTCCTACTATCCGGGATACGGTTGGGGCGGATATTACTCCTTTTCCCCCTGGTACGGTTCTCCTTTTGGATACTATGATTATTACGACCCCTATTATCCTTATTACAATCCCTATTATGGAGATCTTTATGGTAGAAATCGTTCCTATCAGGTACGTCACAACCGTTATGGCGGTTCAAACGTTTCGCGTTCGATAGTTTCCGGAAGTGCTATGCCGGCTTATTCGGGGCGTACCAAGAGTGCACGTGCAGTTAATTCAGGCACAAACATAGGAAAACGAGTTCCGGTAAATCCCGAAAATAAGGATGGGAACAATGTAAAAACAGCAAGCAAGGGACGTCCGTCCGGATCAATGCGTTACCAAAGCGAACTGGCCAAACAAAAACGTGTGGCATTAAATAAACAGGCTGCTGCCAACAGAGCCAATGCTTCAGGAATTCGCAGCAATCCGGTTTATCGCAAACCAAATAATGCAAGGGTAGCCGGTTCAAGGGTTTCCGGAAGCAATATTCCCGTGTCAAGAGTTTATCGATCAAACAACCCTCAGTCACGTTATCAAAAACCCACGGTCTATCGACAGGAAAAAACCTTGCCAAAACCCCGTTATCAGAAACCTCAACAATACAGAAGCCTTGATTCGCATCAAAGCAGGAATGCTAATGTGTATTACCGGACAACCACCCGCAGGCCGGTTACGATTTATCGAAACAGCCAACCGGCAAATGTTCGCAAACAGAATGTATATCAGCCTTCACGTAGCCGCACACGTTCGGTTTACCGGCCTTCGCAATCGCAACCTGCCAGGGTAAAGACCTATAGCAGGCCTTACCGGAGCAATTCATCATCAAGAAGTTATTCGGCTCCTTCGAGAAGTTATAGCGCCCCGGTGCGAAGTTCATCGTCAGGATCGGGTGGCGTTAGTCGCCCTGTCCGCACGGGAGGCGGGGGAATCAGGAAATAAATTCTGTTGCGATATTTTAATTTTAACAACTTCAATACATTAATATTATGAAAAAAATATTTGTTATAGCAGCTCTTTTTATATTCGCACAACAGCTTTCCGCACAAACTGCAGAAGATGCGTTGCGCATGTCACAAACTTATTATCAGGGAACTGCAAGAAGCATGGCCATGGGCGGATCATTTGGCGCACTGGGCGCCGATTTTTCAACAGCAAGTACCAATCCGGCAGGAATCGGGCTTTTCAGGAAAAGCGAATATTCTTTTAGTCCTATCATAAATACCAATAAAACCAAATCGTTATATAACGGCAATTGGGAATCCGATGAAAAAACAAATGCTAACATAAGCAGTCTTGGTTACGTGTATGTAAATCAACATAACACGAAAGATGGCTCACGTTCAAAATATTTTCAATTTGCCGTCGGCATGAACCGGATTAACAGTTTCCATTCTAATCTTACCATGGCAGGTAATAATGAATATAATTCAAAACTGGATGTTTATCTCGAAAATGCAAACGGCGTGCCTTATTCTGATATCGACAATGACGCAAACGGCTATTACAGTTTCGACTTAAAACCTGCGTGGCAACTTTATCTGATTGATACGATCCCGGGATATCAGGATTTATATTACAGCCCGGTACCTTTTGGAGGGGTTTTCCAAAAAGAGCAAGTACGTTCGAGAGGTTCGGTTGATGAATGGTATTTTGCCTTTGCCACCAATATTAACAACGTCCTGTATTTGGGTGCTACCATTGGTCTTCCCAATTTGAATTATTACAGCGATTCGTACTATTCGGAAACCGATGCTGCCGACACAATTCCCTATTTCAACAATTGGGAGATAGATCAAACGCTTCAAACCAAAGGCATTGGGATTAACATAAAGATAGGAGCCATTGTTCAGGCTACCAAATGGTTACGCTTAGGAATAGCCTACCACAGCCCCACTTATTACTGGAGTTTGGAGGACAACTGGTACACCACTACCTATGCCGATCTGGAATGGGCCGACCCACAAATGGTTTCTTCGCCAACCGGCACCTACGATTATCACTTACGGACACCTTCAAAATTTATTGCCGATGCCGGGATTATCCTGTTCAAACGGGGAAGTATTTCGGCAGAATACGAGCGGGTTAATTATGGCAACATGAAATTGGGAGCCGATCAATATCAGTTTGATACAGAAAATTCCAACATCAAACAATACTATCAATCCACCAGCAATTTTAGGATTGGCACCGAATGGCGGCTTGGTACTATTGATATCCGTGGCGGATATGCCTTATATGGAAGCCCTTATGCACACAACTATAACGATGGCAAATCGGAATCAGTTTCCGGAGGTGTCGGCTTCCATTTTGGAAATTACAACCTTGATTTGGCCTATGTACATAGCCGCAAAAAACAAGACTATTATTTTTACGGATCCAATGATATTGTAGTTAATCCGGTACACAACACCTTTAATAATAACACATTTGTTGCCAGTTTGAGTTTCAGTTTTTAATCTTGCTTTTAATGCGTTCGAGACCGTTTTTAGCCTTGCCCCGTATGCTGTTGCGGTATTCGTCAAAGTGGAGTTGCAGACATTGTTGGTAATAATACCCGGCCATTTTCAGGCTGTCTTCCGATTCGTAAATTTGTCCTAACTTCAAGGCAGCGTTTGCCGCAAAATATTGCGGCAGATTACTGCCGAGAATCAAACTCTTCCGGTATTGCTTTTTGGCTTCATCCCATTGATGTAAGCGGTGGGCAATACGTCCGTAACGGTATAAACGCTCCACCTGTTCCGTGTGCGATAATTTTTTCAGGCCCATGGTATTTAGAACCAATCGGGCTTGAGCGTAATAGCCACCATCAAACAGCAATCGCGCACGCAAAAGGTTGGCATTGGGATATTGTCCCGACTCTGCTTCGTCTTGCGCATTTTTGTCGGCATCAACAAGTGTGGCGCCACAGGTTAAAAGTGTGTCAAGATTTTGCCGGTATCCACTCGAATCGCCCTGCAAAAACGCCAGCCATGCCCGTTTTCGCCACGCATCTTTGATATAATTTTTACCATGAAAACTATGGACAAACAAAGAAAAGTAATCATCTGCCTGCGGATTAAGTTTTCTGAGGTAGCATTCTCCCTTCATGTAATCCAGATAATAAAACGGGTAATGATTACTACGGTCACTGAGTTGATTTAACAAATTCAAAGCCTTTTCATTTTTACCGTGATGAATCAAAATATCAGCCTTTAAAAAACTAAGCAACAAGTTGTCAGGCTCCTCCCGGTTCATATATTTCATCAGTTTATCGATGGAAGACTGATCAGACGAAAGGTTTAACTCCACAAAACCAAGATAAAACAGAGCCTCCGATTTAAGATAAGCGTAATGAGGATTTTTCAGGCTACTTTCAAGTACCCTGTAAATTTCGGCTTTACCTTGTTCCACACTCCCATTCATAGAGATAAGGCGCAACATCCATCCATACTCATCGGGCACAATCCCAATCATAATATGCAAAACACCCATAGTGATATAATTGGGTACAAATGCAGGAAAATGCTTAACATTGGCTGTTATAAGCCGGTAGGCCTTGTTGATTTGCCACGCCGATTTTACGTATTGTCCAAATTTTAACCGGGTAAAAGCCCATTGCAGATTCATATTGGCTAAAAACAACTTTTTGAAAGGATTGTCATTGCTCAATTCCGATATTCTTTGGTAGTGTAAATCAAATTCGGCATTGGCTTCATTAAAAATGGTTTCATCTTCGCTGATAAAGCTGCGAAGGAATTGGTGGTAATTTTCAAGATAATCTACATACACATTATCCGGATTTTGCTTTTTTTCAGCTTGTAACAATTTCCGGGCCCGGGTAAAATGCAACGCTAAAATTTGGGTATAGGCTTCCCGGCTGAGCGAATCGGATTTAACGGTTTGAGCAACCAACAATTGTGAACAAAGCAATAAAATCAAGAATAAAAAATACTGTTTTTGTTTCATACTAACGTGGCTAATTCTTTTTAAAAGCAAAAAAAAGTTAAAAGTTGCGATACGTTAACAAGCTGCCAAAAGCCGGGCAAAAGGGTAAAACTGTTTAAGAGCCTGCAATTGCAGCGGCTTGTGAGCGCATTAAAAGCTAACTTTGAAATTATCGGGCTTCTTATGGCCGCTAAATTATTGTTTTTTTAACCTACATTTGCATAAAAACAGCTTAATTTCCATGAAGATTGTCATCTTTGGTAAAAAATTCGACCCCGGCCAGGCCCCCTATTTACAGCAATTGTTTGACGAACTGTATGTACGAGATGCCCGTGTTTGTGTTTATCAGCCCTATTTCAATTTAATTAAACACAATGTTCAATTCAAATCGAAACCGGGTTTATTTAAACAATCGAAAGATATACAAAACCTTGATTTTCTGTTCTCTATTGGTGGTGATGGCACTTTGTTGGATGCCATTCCGTATGTTCACGATTTAGGAGTTCCAATATTGGGTATCAATTTGGGCCGTCTGGGATTTTTGTCGAGTGTCTCAAAAAACGAAATGCAGAAGGCTATTTCGCACATCTACGACGGGAGTTACCAACTGGAACAACGGGCATTGTTACGCCTGGAGCAACCTGCTGATATTTTTGGCCACCTGAATTTTGCGCTCAACGATTTAACACTTTACCGAAACACTAATACATCACTAATTTCGGTGCAGGTTTTTATCAACGATGTTTTCCTGAATACCTACTGGGGTGACGGGTTAATTATTGCGACACCCACTGGTTCCACGGCTTATTCAATGAGTGTCGGGGGTCCTATTCTCACACCAGGATCCGAAAATTTCGTGATTGCCCCCATAGCTTCCCACAATTTAACGGTACGTCCCATCGTTATTCAAGACAATGCTGAAATTAGGATTAAAATCAATGGACGAGAGGATGAATATCTGCTGACCATGGATTCTCGACAGACATTAATTAATAAGACACAGGAGATAAAGATTAAAAAATGTAATTTTAAAATCAATCTGATGCAGATGCCCGGACAAAACTTTTTCTCCACTATCCGTGAAAAGTTGTTTTGGGGTGTGGATAACCGGAATTAATCGGTTTAGATGTGTAAAAAAATGATAAATTTGCCGCTCAAAATCAGGAATAAACATGGGATTTAACAATTGTAATCAGAAACATGGGAAACACATGGTCTTTCTGGTCGTTTTCACAATGCTTTTGCCATTGGCAACAAGGGCACAGGCTACGCTTGAAATTGGCCTTCAGGGAGGTTCTTCTTATTACAATGGCGACATCAACCCAGGGAAGCCTTACGTAATGCCACAAATTAGTTACGGATTGCTGGCACGATATAACTTTGACGACCGCTGGTCGGCAAAATTTTCTTTTACACATGGGAAAATAAAAGGCGATAATTCGGTAGCAAAAGTTGCAAATTATGATACAACAGCTAATTTTCTAACCACCTTAGATGACGCTTCAATAACCGGTGAATTTAATTTTATGAATTATGCCACCGGAAGTAAAAAGAGATCTTTTAGCCCTTATCTGATGGGAGGTATCGGTATCTTTTTTTATAACCCGACGGTTAAAGATATTCCTGCCGACTCGGCGTGCCAATCAACTAACAAATCCGATTTTGCCGTTGTGTTTGGCCTGGGGTTTAAGTATAGCCTGGCAAAACGGTTGGGAATAGGAATAGAATGGTCGATGCATAAAACTTTTACTGATTGCCTCGATGGTATAAAAAACGGAAGTAACGACTGGTATAATTTTACGCAGTTGTCATTAACCTACAAAGTCGATTTAATTAAAAAGAATACGTGTAACACGGTGAAGTGGTAATGGTGAGTCAACTAAAACACATCGATAAAAACAAACTGCCAAAACATGTGGCCATCATCATGGATGGAAACGGGCGTTGGGCACGAAAACAAGGCCACGATCGTGTTTTTGGTCACCACAAAGGCGTGGATGCCGTACGTGAAACCGCAGAAGCTGCTGCCGAGCTGGGGATTAAATACTTGACACTCTTTACATTTTCAACTGAAAACTGGAAACGACCAAAAGGAGAAGTGGATGCGTTGATGCATTTGTTTGTGGAAACCATCGAAAAAGAGATTCCCACCCTGAATAAAAATAATATACGGCTGAATGCCATTGGTAACATCAATAGTTTGCCCCGTGAAAACCGGAAGAAACTCTTGACCACCATGTCAAAAACCAAGCATAATACAAAAATGGTACTTACTCTGGCCCTGGCATATGGCAGTCGGTGGGAAATGCTGCATGCCGTTAAAAACATCATTAACGACCAGGCTGCGGGAAAATTGAATACCGGTGAAATATCGGAAGAAATTTTTGCATCCTATCTGGATACGGCAGGAATGCCCGATCCGGAATTACTGATAAGAACAAGTGGTGAAGAGCGTTTGAGCAATTTTCTTTTGTGGCAAATTGCATATGCCGAGTTGTATTTTACACCAACATTATGGCCCGATTTTGGAAAAGAAGATTTTTACAAGGCTATCATTGATTATCAAAACAGAGAAAGAAGATTTGGTTTAATCAGTGAGCAATTAAAATTTGGAGAACGGAATGAAGATTAATATTAAAAATTGGTTTCTGCTTTTATTTATTATAGGAATAGGTCTTTACCCCAGAGGAATTAAAGCACAAGAAAAAGTAAAATCGAAGCTCTCTGCGTTAAGCTACGATCATCCTCAAAAGTTTATTTTAGGCGGAATAAATGTGTCAGGAGCTAATTATCTTGATAAATCGGTAGTTATCATGCTGTCCGATTTAGATATCGGTAAAAAAATCAAAATTCCGGGAGACGCCATAACCACCGCCATTCGTAAACTCTGGGATCAGGGTTTGTTTGATGACATAAAAATTTCGGCTAACCGCCTCGAAGGTGATACCGTTTATTTAAACATTTATCTGAGTGAAAAACCCCGATTAAATAAATACACTTTCTATGGCATCAAAAAAAGCGCTCAAGACGATATTAAGGATAAAATCAACCTTTCACGTGGCGATGTGGTAACCGAACATCTGATAAACCGTACAGCTAACATTATTAAACAACATTTTAGCGATAAAGGCTACCTGAACACACAGGTTAACATCACACAGGAAAAAACCGGCTCAAAAACAAATCGTAAAAACTTCGTAAACCTGTTGATCAATATCAAAAAAAACAATAAGGTTAAAATTGCCAAAATCAACATTTACGGCAACCATGCCTTTTCGTCCGATAAAATAAAAAAAGCCATGAAAGATACCAAGGAAATGGGTAAAATAGACCCACTGAACCCCTTGGGACCCGTGGTGATTCATTTAACCCTCGATGCGCTAACGTTACATTTTAAAAAGTTTCGCGACGATTTTCTTGGTTATATACTTAACAATTATAATGCCCGTATTTTTAAATCCTCTAAGTTTATCAAAGATAAATATGAAGACGACCTGAATAAAATTGTAGATGCTTATAACAAGGAAGGTTATCGCGACGCTCACATTATCAAAGATTCTATCTACAAAACCCACAGCGGAAATATAGGAATTAACATTTATCTCGCCGAAGGCCAGAAATATTACTATCGTAAAATCACCTGGGTGGGTAATACCATCTACCCTTCTAAATTTTTAAGTAGCGTGTTAGGCATCAAACCCGGCGATGTGTACAACAAAAAATTACTCGAAACTAACCTAAATTACAACGACAAAGGCTTTGATGTGAGTAGTTTATATATGAATAACGGATATCTGTTTTTCAATGCCACCCCTGTTGAGACCTATGTAGGCAACGATTCCATTGATTTGGAAATAAGGTTACATGAAGGGAAACAAGCACGGATTAACAAAGTAACAATCAGCGGAAATACCAAAACCAACGACCATGTGGTTATTCGCGAACTTTATACCAAACCCGGGCAGTTGTTCAGCCGTCAGGATGTTATTCGTTCCACCCGCGAGTTAGCTAACCTTAAATACTTTAATGCTCAGACCATTAAACCCGATATCAAACCCAATCCTGCCAACGGAACGGTTGATATCGGGTATCATGTAGAAGAAACCTCAGCCGACCAAATTGAGCTTTCCGGAGGATGGGGCTACGGGCGAATTATCGGAACCGTAGGACTGAGTTTTAACAACTTCTCTTTACGGAATTTCTTTAACAAAAAAGCATGGAAACCGGTTCCATCGGGTGACGGCCAAAAACTGTCGATCAGCTTCCAAAGCTATGGGTTAGGCTATATGAGCTGGAACGCTTCTTTTACCGAGCCATGGCTAGGCGGTAAAAAACCCAATGCCCTGACAGTGTCATATTATCATTCTATTTATGCATATGATGACCCCATTACCAAACTACACCGTAAATTTGCTACCGATGGAATTACGTTGGGATTAGGAAAACGCCTTACATGGCCCGATGACTATTTTACCCTTTATCAATCCATCAATGTTCAGTTGTATAACCTTGAAAATTATTCCGATATTTTCCGCGTAGGCAATGGCAATGGAAAATATAATAACATCAACTACAATATTGTACTGGGCCGCAATTCGGTTGACCAGCCAATTTTCCCGCGCAGTGGTTCGGATGTTTCGCTATCACTTACTTTAACGCCTCCTTACTCGTTATTTTCCAATAAAGATTATGCCCACATGAGTGAAGAAGAACGTTATAAATGGATTGAGTACCACAAATGGAAATTAAAAGCTTACTGGTATTTCGAGGTAATGAATAAACTTGTATTGGTTTCTAAAATTAAATTCGGATATCTCGGCGCATACAACAACGCTTTGGGAATTACTCCTTTCCAACGTTTTTACCTTGGCGGTGATGGCTTATCAGGTTACAATAATTATGATGGCCGCGAAATTATAGGTATGCGTGGTTACGCCAACGAAACCGTTACACCACACTACAGCACCGACCATAATATTGGAGGGACCATTTATTCGCGTTATACTCTTGAGCTGAGATACCCCATTTCGCTGGCACCTACTTCCACCATTTATGTACAGGCATTTTTCGAAGCCGGTAACGCGTGGGACGGACCGCGACACTTTAACCCGTTTGATGTGAAACGTTCTGCAGGTTTCGGCGCAAGAATCTATCTACCCATGTTTGGGATGCTTGGCCTCGACTGGGCTTACGGATTCGATCCGATACCGGGTTTGCCCTCTGCAGCTGGAAGCCATTTCCATTTCTCCATGAACCAATCACTGGATTAAACGGATAAGTACGTTTCTAAAAAAAGGTTTTTTCAGCCCATTGGATTTTTTTTACGAAATTTGGCAGGCTTATTGCATTTTTTCAAATCAAAAATTAAAAAACGATATGAAAAGTTTAAAAATATCAGGAATAGCCATGACGGTTTTTGCCATAAGTTTTCTGGCATTTATTCCGCAACTTAAGGCGCAGAAACAAGCCTTTGTCGACACCCAATACATCTTGAGTAACATTCCCGAATACGGTGATGCTCAGGATATTCTCAATTCGTTATCCGAAAAATGGCAAAAAGAAATCACAGATAAACATGCGCAGGTACAGGCCATGTATAAAGCTTATCAGGCCGAAGAGGTGTTGCTACCCTCAGATGTAAAGAAAAAACGCAGGGATGCCATCATGCAAAAAGACCAGGAAGTACAGGCATTACAGAAAAAATATTTTGGCCCTAAGGGAGAGCTTTTCAAGAAAAGGGAAGAACTAATAAAACCCATTCAGGAAAAAGTTTATAATGCCATTGAAACGGTAGCTACAAACGAACATATCGATTTTGTTTTTGATAAGGCAGGAAGCCCTACCCTTCTATATGGAAATCCCAAATTCGACATCAGTGACGAGGTACTCAACGAAGTGGGGAATGTGTTGCAGACCAATACGCAACAATAAAAGAGTAACCCCCGTTGTTATTTTATAAGCTTGTAACCAGCATTAAAACACAAATAATTTTTCTGACCTATCAATAAAAAATAGGATTTAACGATTTTTATGAGCCATGCGAAGTAAATTATACCATATTCAACGAAATTTTTTTACATTTGCCCCTCAGTTAACATGGAAAATAAATACTAATATCAATATTCATTTAAATGAAAACAATTAAAAAAGGATTTTTACTTTTAGCCATTGCCCTGCTTTTCACAGGTATGGGATATGCACAGGGAACAATGAAAATCGGTTATGTTGATTCGAACAAATTGATGGGAATGATGCCCGAAACCGATACCGCTCAGGCTCAGGTAAAACGCTATGCCAACAACCTGCAAAACCAAATGAAGGCTATGGCACAGGAGTACCAAAGCAAAGTGCAGGATTATCAAAGTAACGTGGGTACAATGTCCGACTTAATCAGACAAACCAAAGAAAAAGAAATTTCTGATTTACAACAACGCATCCAGGCTTTTCAGGCTTCCGCCGACCAGGATATTCAGAAAAAACAACAGGAACTTTTCCAGCCTATAATTGCCAAAGTTAAAGCAGCCATTACCAGCGTGGGAAAAGAACATGGATATACTTATATCCTTGATGTTTCGCAGGGAGTTGTTTTATATTACGCAAACGGAGATAATATTCTTCCTTTGGTAAAAAAGAAATTAAACCTGAAATAATTTTTTCAGTTACACTAAAAAAAAGCCTGCTTCGATGAAGCAGGCTTTTTTTTATGCCCGGGTTGTATCACATGGGCACACTACAACTAAATTACAACCAAAGCATAACCCAAACCGGCTTTAGCCGTTAATAATTTTAATGGCTAAAGTCGAAGGTTAGTATTGTTTTAGCACCGGCTTAAAAGCCGGAGTAAAATAACCACGATCTCAAAATTATCCCCAATAAATAAAGGGATACAGAGCTTTTTTTATCCGACTACAAAAAAAACGTACCTATCGCGAGGAGACACGACGAAGCAATATCATAAAAATATTCGGAGGCTAATATGAAGGTGATTTCTTTCCTTAGCATCCTAAAATAACATTTAACCCGTTTGACATAAAACCAATTGTTTACTATTTTTGGTTATAAATATAAACCATAAAACAAATCCGGAGATTGCCTTTGTGTTGATGGATTTAAAGATGCCGGTGTTAAACGGATTTGAGGCCACAAAGCAGATTAAAAAGATATTCCCTCAATTACCCATTATTGCCCAGACAGCTTATGTTACGGTTAATGAGGAAATTAAAGCAAATGAAGCCGGTTGCGATGATTACATCTCCAAGCCGATTCGCAAATAATATTTATGCAGAATACTTGAAAAATACTTATAATTATCTGAAGCTGTGAACAAAGCTTAGTCCGAACTGAGGTTAAGAGCCTAAAATGTCTACAAAACATCTTCATCATACCACGAAGCATACATGCTGTAATTGTCAGCAATGCGATGTACATTATTTTCAAGAAGTTCAGGACTCAGGGCCTTAATTTTTTTCGCCGGCATACCGGCATAAACACTTCCCGATTTGATTACCGTATTTTTGGTTACCACGGCTCCCGCAGCAATTACCGAATTGCTTTCAACAACCACATCATCCATCACAATGGCACCCATACCAATCAAAACATTATCGTGAATAGTACAGCCATGAATTATAGCACCATGGGCAATGGAAACACGATTACCGATATGAACGGGTGATTTTTTGTAAGTACAATGGATAATCACGCCATCCTGAATATTAACCTGGTTTCCGATGCGAATTTGATGCACATCACCGCGAACAACAGCATTGAACCATACACTACACGAATCGCCAAGTACCACGTCGCCGGTAAGTGTTGCATTTTCAGCCAAAAAACAATCTTTTCCCCAACGGGGTTTTATACCTTTTACGACCTTAACAAGTGCCATCTACTTTTTATTTTTGTCAGGATAGTCGATTGAATAATGCAGTCCCACACTTTCTTTACGGTTCATCGCCATTTTTATCACCACATAGGCCACATTAATCATATTTCTCAATTCACAGATGTCTTTTGAAACGATAGATTTATCGTAGAGGTCTTCGGTTTCTTTATATAAAATTTCGAGCCTGTCGAAAGCCCGTTTCAAACGAAGGTCCGAGCGCACAATTCCTACGTAGCTACTCATAATGGCCTGCAGTTCTTTTTTGGATTGCGTAATCAGGATCATTTCCTCGTTCAGCACGCGGCCTTCTGCATCCCACTCGGGGATATTTTCCTGAAAACCGATATCCTTTATTGCCTGGACGGAGTCCATGGCAGCGCGGTGAGAAAACACGGCCGCTTCGGGCAACGAATTGGAAGCAAGTCTGTTAGCCCCATGAAGGCCTGTACAGGCCACTTCACCTGAAGCATACAGGTTTTGTATGGATGATTTTCCATTTTTATCTACCTTTATACCACCGCAGGAGTAATGAGCAGCGGGAACCACAGGAATCATATCTTTGGTAATGTTGATACCAATACTTAAACATTTGGCATAAATGGTTGGAAAATGATGTAGGATTTCGTGTTTACTAATTGCCCGTGCATCAAGCAATACAAAGTCATCTCCCGAAAGTTTCATTTCATTATCAATAGCACGGGCCACAATATCGCGAGGTGCCAGAGAACCTTGCTCGTGGTATTTGTGCATGAACTCTTTTCCTTTTTTTGTTTTGAGGATAGCACCTGCACCTCGCAGGGCTTCCGTAATCAGAAATGAGGGCTTTTCGCCCGGATTGTACAACGAAGTAGGATGAAACTGAACAAATTCCAGGTTTTCGAGATGGGCTTTTGCCCGATAAGCCATAGCGAGCCCGTCGCCGGTGGCTACCAGCGGATTTGTAGTAGTTTGGTAAATGTTGCCCATCCCCCCGGTTGCAATGAGGGTTACTTTAGAAAGAATAGTTTCCACAGTATTGGTTTTCATGTTCATCGCATAGGCACCATAACACTTAATATTTTTCCGGCGCCGGGTTACTTCTTCGTTCAAATGGTGCTGAGTAATCAGGTCGATGGCAAAGTAATTTTCCAGCACTTCAATATTGGGATGCTGCCTTACTTTTGCGCTCAGTGCACGCTGAATTTCAAACCCGGTATTATCCTGATGGTGCAATATCCGGAATTCGGAATGTCCTCCTTCACGTGCCAGGGAAAACCTGCCCGATAATTCACGATCGAATTGTGTTCCCCATTCCACAAGCTCTTTTACCCGGTCAGTGGATTCGGTAATGGTAATCCGCACAATCTCTTCATTGTTGATGCCGGACCCGGCTTTCAGCGTATCCCGGATGTGTTTTTCATAATTGTCAGGCGAATACATGACTGCTGCCACGCCTCCCTGGGCAAAGGAAGTAGCCGTGTATTCCAGTTTGTCTTTGGTTAAGACAAGCACCTTTCCGTAAGGCGCTGCTTTTAAAGCATATATTAATCCGGCACTGCCGGAACCAATCACTAAAAAATCAACTTGTCGTTGCATTTATTTAAATTTTTAGCAAATTTATATAAAGAAGCCGTTTAAAGTTAAATGACTAAAAAGAATTAAGTTAATATTTTGTTTCCTGCGCCAGTGGCTGGAGTGGCAGCATGGTGAAAGCGCTGCTTAGCGGCTGTTGGCCGGCGGAGGCTGACATCGGAAGCCCACGCACGGCCTACAGCAGGTTAGCAGCGCTAAACCATCTACAACGGAAGGCACGCCCGGGCGCCCAAATTAATATGAACTATTTTGTGTGTAATCGCAAAAAAATTAATGTACATTTGAAGTCAATTAACTAACACCACATTCCATGAAAAAACTAAAATATTTTATCTTACTGATTATTATTGCCGCGTTGGTTTACGGATTTAGCTATTTTGTAAACCGTGCGCCTATTTTCACGGGTTATGCCGCCAAAGACCTGGCTTCATGGTCGTTTCTCACCAAGCGCACACAGGCAGACATTGAAAAAAACGACCTGGATTTTTTCCCGGTTAACCTCTCGCACAATGTGATTCACCGCAAAGCGAAATTTGTTACCGGAACTTTTTTAGGGATGGCTAAACAAACCGCTGTTTACCGTGAGGGATTGGGTTGTACCCTACTTGCCGATGCCAGGCTGACCGACGTACTAAAACAGAAAGCAACGTTGAGGCCTCTTCCCGCACATCCCGGGAGCATATACTGGCCCATGGGTGATAAATTGAGGGATACGATACCTCCGGGGGTAAACATAAAAAAGCTAAGGGCCGCCATGGATTCGGCATTTAACCCTGGCAATACACGGGCAGTTATTGTTGCTTATGACACAGTTATGATGCTTGAAAAATATGCCCCGGGTTTTGATAAAAACACCCGTATTTTGGGTTGGTCAATGAGCAAAAGCATCACCAGTGCACTGATAGGTATTTTAAGCGGCGAAGGGAAGCTAAATGTGAAAGCTCCTGCGCCCATCAAAGAATGGGCAAACGATTCGCGGCATAACATCAGGCTCGAAGACTTACTTCACCAGTCGAGCGGGTTGAAATGGGTGGAAGATTACGGTGACATTTCGGATGTAACAGTCATGTTATATCAAAAGGGGGATATGGCCAAATTTGTAATCAACCATACTGCCGAGTATCCACCCGATTCGGTTTGGTATTATTCATCGGGAAACAGCAACGTGATTTCCGAAATTATCCGCCGCACAATTGGTAACGATCAGGATTACTGGAACTTTCCTCGCAAAGCATTATTCAATAAAATAGGGATGCGCTCGGCAGTACTGGAAACAGATGCCAGCGGTAATTTTGTGGGTTCATCTTACACTTTTGCCACACCCCGCGACTGGGCACGTTTTGGTTTGTTGTATTTACAGGACGGCACCTGGCAGGGAAAACGGATTTTGCCCGAAGGTTGGGTAAAATACACCACCACACCAGCCCGAAAATCACACAACAAATATGGTGTTCAGTTTTGGTTAAACAAAGGGACACATGAAATTACGGGTCATCCGGATATTTATTATTGTGATGGTTTCCATGGGCAACGGGTTTACATTATTCCTTCAAAAGATTTGGTCATTGTCCGCATGGGACTCAACGGCCATGGAGAATTTGATTTTAACAAATTTGTAACTTCCATTTTGGATGCTTTTCCGGGTTAGAGAAGCATTTTGACATATACTAAAAAAGGCGACCGATGGCCGCCTTTTTTGTTCGTTTTAGATGATACTTTTATTTATCATCTACTTCTTCAAAGTCAACATCTGTAACTTCATCGTCACCGCCGTTGCCGTTGCCACCCTGAGTATTTCCGTCGGCCGGGCCTGCATTCGGAGGAGTTTGTCCGCCCGGAGCACCCTGCGTACTTTTGTACATATCCTCACTTGCTTTTTGCCAGGTAGCATTAAGTTTTTCCATGGCGGCGTCAATAGCAGCAATATCCTGCGACTTGTGTGCCGTACGAAGGCTTTCCAAACCACTTTCAATTTCCGATTTTTTATCAGCCGGCAATTTATCACCGTACTCTTTTAATTGTTTTTCGGTCTGGAAAATCAATGCGTCGGCAGCATTTAGTTTATCCACTCTTTCACGGGCTGATTTGTCAGCCTCGGCATTTGCTTCAGCTTCGGCTTTCATTTTCTTAATTTCTTCTTCAGATAATCCTGATGAAGCTTCAATGCGGATACTTTGCGATTTACCGGTAGCTTTGTCTTTGGCCGACACGTTCAAGATACCATTGCTATCGATATCAAAAGATACTTCAATTTGCGGAACACCGCGTGGGGCAGGCGGCAAACCATCGAGATGGAACCGGCCGATACTTTTATTTTGGTTGGCCATGGGTCTTTCGCCCTGTAACACATGAATTTCAACAGAAGGCTGGTTATCAGCAGCTGTGGAGAATACTTCCGATTTTTTAGTCGGGATAGTAGTATTTGACTCAATCAGCTTCGTCATCACGCCACCAAGCGTTTCAATACCGAGTGAAAGCGGGGTAACATCCAGTAATAACACATCTTTCACTTCACCGGTAAGAACGCCACCCTGAATGGCAGCACCAATGGCCACCACCTCATCGGGGTTAACCCCTTTTGATGGCTCTTTTCCAAAGAAATCCTTCACCACATTCTGGATGGCAGGAATCCGGGTAGAACCCCCAACCAAAATCACTTCATTGATATCAGAGGTATTTAATCCGGCATCTTTCAAAGCCAGTTTACAAGGCTCGATGGTTGCTTTAATTAAATGGTCGGCCAGTTGCTCAAATTTAGCACGGGTCAATTTACGCACGAGGTGCTTCGGAACCCCGTCAACAGGCATAATGTAAGGCAGGTTGATTTCGGTTTCAGTAGAACTCGAAAGTTCAATTTTAGCTTTTTCGGCAGCTTCTTTTAAACGCTGCAGGGCCATAGGGTCTTTTCGCAAATCAATACCCTCATCATTTTTAAACTCATCGGCCAGCCAGTTGATAATTATTTCATCGAAATCATCACCACCGAGATGGGTATTTCCATTGGTTGACTTTACTTCAAAAACACCATCGCCCAGTTCCAGGATAGAAATATCAAAAGTACCACCGCCCAAGTCAAATACAGCCACTACTTCATCTTGTTTCTTTTTATCGAGGCCATAAGCCAGCGAAGCGGCAGTAGGTTCGTTGATGATACGACGAACTTTTAAACCGGCAATTTCACCTGCTTCTTTGGTTGCCTGACGTTGTGAGTCGTTAAAATATGCAGGAACGGTAATTACTGCCTCCGAAACACTTTGACCGAGATAATCTTCTGCTGTTTTCTTCATTTTTTGAAGGACCATAGCCGAAATTTCCTGGGGTGTATATAAACGATCTTCAACTTTAACCCTGGGAGTATTGTTATCGCCTTTCACTACCTCGTAAGGCATGCGTTTAATTTCGTTACTCGTTTCCGAAAAAGAATTTCCCATGAAACGCTTAATTGATGCCACGGTTTTTTTCGGATTGGTGATGGCCTGGCGTTTGGCCGGATCACCGATTTTTCTTTCACCATTGTCGGTAAAAGCAACAATGGAAGGGGTTGTACGACGGCCTTCGCTGTTAGGGATAACCACAGGTTCGTTCCCTTCCATTACAGCTACACAGGAGTTTGTAGTCCCCAAGTCTATGCCAATAATTTTTCCCATTTATTTTCCTCCTTAAAATTATGATTTATTTTTAATTCTTTTAATTTTCAAAATAATTTGTATGTTTTCAACGTGCTTTAGCCGGGCAAGGATTATGCCAAATGAATGATTTGTATACATATGAATTGTTATGCAAAAACTCTTTTTTATCTTACCGGCCATATTATCGACACGATAAAATGTTTTATATATCTGAACTACAACTATTTAAGTATTAAGCGTGTTGGGCGTTTGCCACAATTTAGCTGCCAGCCGGTTTCTGACAAAAAGACAGCGAACCATTATCATAAACTTTCCTTGTCAGGGAAATTGAACAAATGTAAAACTCGGGCATAAGGCACGAAAGAATCTCTATCTTTGTAAAAATTATTGAAGATTTTAGATGAAAAAGTTACATGAATATATGCTTCGTTCCTTTTTGGGACCTTTTGTGGTTACTTTTTTCATTACACTTTTTATATTGTTGATGCAATTTCTGTGGAAATACATCGACGATTTGGTTGGAAAAGGACTTGATTGGGATGTGATTCTCCGATTATTGTTTTATGCTTCTGCCACTTTTATTCCCCTTGCCCTGCCCCTGGCTGTGTTACTCTCTTCGCTCATGACGTTTGGTAACCTTGGTGAACATTATGAGTTGGTTTCCATGAAGAGTTCCGGCATCTCTATCGGAAAAGCCATGAGGCCGCTTACTATTTTGGCAGTCCTTATTAGTATCAGTGCTTTTTTGTTTTCCAATTATGTTTATCCGGTTGCAAACCTGAAATTCGGTTCGCTACTGTATGATGTGCGTCAAAAAAAGCTGGCTTTTAACTTAGATGAAGGAGTATTTGACAATAGTTTAAATGGTTATGTTATCCGCGTGGGGCGTAAAGGCAAGGACAACAAAACCATTTATGATGTGATGATTTATGATCATACTCAACGGATGGGAAATAACAAGGTTACTGTGGCCAAACGCGGAACCATGGAATTAACACCCAATCAGGAAAAAATTATTTTCACTTTATATGATGGCTATTCATATCACGACATAAGCAACGAGCGGGGTTATCGCGAAAAGCGGCCTTTTGAATCGCTCCACTTCACTAAACAAATACTTACTTTCGACCTTTCGCAACTGGATCTTAGCCATACCAAAGAGTCGCTGTTCCGGAAACATTATTCAATGCTGAATGTCAGTCAGCTCGACCATGCCATTGATTCGCTGAGCAGCAGGGTAGTAAACCGCGAAAAGGCTTTCCGAATCAATTCATTTCGCAAGTTCGGTTATCTCGCCGTAGCTGACACAGGAAAGACAAAACCACCAAAACCAAAAGCAGTTCTTCAACAAAAATCATCTTCAACTATTCTTTATCCCTTTTTACAGAATTTCAACCCGGACATTAAAGCTGAGATTCTGAACCTTGCGCAAAGAAAAGCACGCAATGCCAAGGACAATTTTCTTTTTCATAAACACCGGATAATAAAGCCAAAAAAGGAATTAATTATCCGTCATGAAATTGTGTGGAATCAAAAATTTAAACTTTCACTGGCTTGTTTAATTTTCTTTTTTATTGGGGCACCGCTGGGCGCTATCATCCGCAAAGGGGGACTGGGATTACCTGTGGTGGTATCGGTACTGTTTTTCGTGGTTTACCACGTTATATCCGTTACCGGCGAGAAAGCTGCCCGCACCGGCGAAATGAGTGTTGTAGCAGGCGTTTGGCTATCTGCTTTGGTAATTCTGCCCATTGGCTTGTTCCTGACTTATAAAGCCACTACCGATGCGCCACTGCTAGATACCGAAAGCTGGCGAAAATATTTCCGGAAACACGAAGGCCTGACAAAACTAATTACTTATGTTTCATCGGCAGTTCATCTGTTAAAATTCAAAAAATAAGCTGAGTACCGAACCTATGTCCCTTAAAATATTATTCATCTGTAACAAATCACCATGGCCGCCTAAAGAAGGTGGCCCCATGGCTATGAACCAGCTTATCGAAGGCTTGCTCCGAAAAGGACATTCGGTAAAAGTGTTAGCGGTGGATTCAGTTAAATATCACGTTAATCCGGATGAAATTCCAACTCAATACCGGCAACAAACAAATATTGAATTTGTCAGGCTTGATTTACGGATTAAACTTTTGCCTGCACTGTGGAACTGGATTTTGGGCCGGTCGTATCATGTGCAACGTTTTATTTCAACCGCTTTCCGCAACAAGCTTATTGAACTTTTAAAACACGGGCAATTTGATATTGTCGAGATGGAAACACTTTTTATGACCCCATATGTTGAAGTCATCAGAAAACACAGCCGGGCTAAGATTGTGCTTCGTGCGCATAACATCGAACATCTTATCTGGGAAAGAATGCATCGTCAGGAAAAAAACATCCTGAAAAAAGCCTACCTCGCCTACCTTCATAAATCCCTGAAAAACTACGAAATAAAGGCATTGGATCAATTTGATGGTATTTTACCAATTTCGGAAAAAGATGCTGCTTTTTTCCGGGCAAACACATCAGTATCAGTACAATGTATTCCCTTTGGAATCGACTTACATAAAGCCAAATCAAATGCGACATTTCCTGAAAAATACGATTTGGTACACATTGGCGCCATGAACTGGTTACCAAATCAGGAAGGAATCGAATGGTTTATAAAAGAGGTCTGGCCGCGTCTTCAACAGAAAATTCCCAATATCAAACTGGCCCTTGCAGGCCGTGAAATGCCCGACAAACTTTTACACCTCAATATTAAAAATGTAACAGTACTTGGCGAAGTATCCGAGGCACAGGCTTTTATCAACACCGGAAAAATATCTATTGCCCCATTGTTATCAGGAAGTGGTATCCGTATAAAAATCCTCGAAAGCATGAGCCTGGCAAAGCCGGTTGTAGCCACTCCGGTTGGTGCCGAAGGTATTGATTATCAAGCAGGTAAAAATATATTGATAGCCGACACCCCGGAAGATTTCGCCAGGGCCATTCAATTTTTAACTGAACACCCCGATGAAGCCATCCGGATAGGGAAAAATGCACGGGAACTTATTGCGGAAAAATATAATCACACCGAAATTATCAAACAACTTTGTGTATTTTATCAGAAAATTTTATGACTTTTGCCGGCAGTGAGGCCTTAAACAACGCCTGGAAATTATGAGGATTTTTGTTTTACTTTCCAGAATTCCCTACCCTTTGGAAAAAGGAGACAAGCTGCGTGCTTTTCATCAGATAAAAGCACTGTCGAAAAACAATGAAATCATCCTGTGTGCGTTAAACCCAATTAAAAAAACCGACAAGCAGAAAGCTTTTGCCCAATTGCAGCCCTATTGCCGATCGGTTACTTTTATCGACTTACCGTTTTTACAGCGTGTTTTCAATATTTTTAAGGCCTATTTTAAAGGGCTTCCCCTTCAGGTAGGTTATTTTTACAACCGGAAAGCAGCCCGAAAAATCCAACGGCTCATCCGTGAATATCAACCAGGCCATTTGTACGGACAATTATCCCGGACAGCCCTTTATCTGATGGATGAGCCCATTCGCAAAACACTGGATTATCAGGATGCTTTTTCGTATGGCTTGAAAAGGCGGACACAAACAGCTTCTTTTTTTATAAAGCCCGTTTTGCTGCTCGAACATCGACGACTGGCAGTTTTTGAAAAAAAAATATTTGACCTGTTTGACGGAAAAACCATTATCAGCGAACAAGATAAGCAACTTATCCCCCATCCCCGAAAGGATGAAATTAAGGTAGTTCACAATGGCGTGGACATGTCCTATTTTTCCCCATATAAAGCCGAAAAAAAACAGGAAATTGTTTTTACGGGAAACATGAATTATCCACCAAACATTGATGCAGCCGAATTTTTGGTACATGAAATTATGCCCATGGTTTGGAAAAAAGTTTCCGGGGCACGACTTTTACTGGCAGGAGCTTATCCGCATCCACGCATAAGGCGGCTGGCTTCGGAAAAAGTAAAAGTAAGCGGCTGGATGGACGATATCAGGGAAGCTTATGCCACATCGCAGGTTTTTATTGCGCCCATGCGGCTGGGAACCGGACTTCAGAATAAATTACTGGAAGCCATGGCCATGCACATCCCCACGGTAACCACACCCCTAGCCAGTGCTGCGCTACACGCTCAAAACGAAAAAGAAATCCTTGCCGGCAGTAATGCACAGGAGTTGGCCAATCACTTGATTAACCTTTTGGAAAATCAAAAACTCCGGAATAAAATTGCAGACAATGCCCTGGATTTTGTACAGAAAAATTTTAATTGGGAAACGGCTACTGCCGGCCTGGAAACATTATTTAAACAGAAATAAGCGCATCGGTTTCGTTAAATATTTTTAAAATATTACGTTGCCTGCACTGTATGCCGGACACATTCAAACATTTCGGCGTATTTTTGCACTTCAAATAACAGATAAATGACTTTGGAAGCAGAAACAAACAGCTTACGTCAGACTTTTAAGAAAGAAGAGCGCTTATTTGAGAAAAAGTTAATTGACCGGCTTTTTAAAGAAGGTAACAACTTTTTTCAATTTCCTTTTAAAGTCGTTTATCTTCGTCTGGATGAACCGGCTGTTTATCTGGCTAAAATCCTTATCAGTGTTCCCAAACGAAATTTCAAAAGGGCGGTTGACCGCAATCGAATCAAAAGACTCGTACGTGAGGCTTACCGTAGAAATAAGTTTATATTGAACACGACTGAAAAAAATGAGTACAAAAGCAAGATATATGTGATTGGGTTTATTTACACGGCACGCCAACTCATTTCGTTTAGCGAAATAGAAAGGAAAATAATCATAGCTTTGCAACAATTAAAACAAGAATATGAGTAAGTTACTGGGGAAATTTTTCGTTCTACTAATCAGGATTTATCAATACACCTTATCGCCCTTTATTGGCCGCTCCTGCCGCTATACACCTACTTGCTCGGTATATAGCGTGGAAGCTATCAATAAATACGGCCCTTTTAAAGGCGGATGGATGGCGTTGAAAAGAGTTTTATCCTGTAACCCGTGGGGTGGCAGCGGATATGACCCGGTCCCTTAAAAATTAAAAGATAATTTACATGTTAAGAAAAACAATTTTCGTACTTAGCTTTTTGATCATCGGATATACGCAACTAAATGCCCAGGATCAAAATAATTTTAAAATTGCCAAAAGTATTGAAACCTATTCGGCAGTCCTGCGACAGTTGAATTTGAATTATGCCGACAGTATCAATCCTGTAAAAATGACTACCACAGCCATAAAGGCCATGCTGGGAAAGATGGACCCTTATACTATTTTTATTCCGCCAGCAGAATTATCCAATTTTAAATTAATGACGCAGGGCGTATATGGCGGCATAGGCGCGTTAATTCAACAACAAGGACATTATGTCGTAATTACCGAACCTTACCAAAATTTTCCGGCCCAAAAAGCAGGATTGAAAGCCGGTGATAAAATTATTGCCATCAATGGCAAATCGGCCAAAAACATGACCTCTTCCAAAGTTAGTAACTTATTGAAGGGATCACCGGGATCAGCTTTAAACCTTAGCATTCAACATTTTGGCGACTCGGCAACAACTACGCTGAAGATTAAACGACAAAAAATTAAAATTCCCAACGTACCTTATTACGGCGTAGTAGGCAAAGATATCGGATATATCAGCCTGAGCCAGTTTAACCCCAATGCCGCGAATGATGTGAGGAATGCTTTTCTCGATTTAAAAAATAACCACCATATTAAAGGGGTCATCCTCGACCTGCGAAACAATGGAGGAGGATTGCTGAACGAAGCTGTGAACATAGCCAATATTTTTGTGAAAAAAGGCCAGACCATTGTTACAACAAAAGGTAAATTACAAGCTAACACCAGTGTACGCAAAACAACCGCTCCGGTAGTGGACGCCAAAATTCCCCTCGCCATTTTAGTAAATGAAAATACCGCTTCCGCCTCGGAAATTGTGGCCGGCTCAATGCAGGACCTCGACCGTGCGGTAATCATCGGCCAACGTACTTTTGGCAAAGGGCTGGTTCAAAATGTGGTGTCTTTGCCTTACGGGGCCAAAATGAAAGTAACCATTGCAAAATACTACATCCCCAGCGGGAGGTGTATCCAGGCTATCGACTATTTTCACAGAGGAAAAAGAGGCCGGGCTGCAAAAGTCCCCGATTCATTAATTTCTGCTTTTAAAACCAAACATGGCCGGACAGTATATGACGGCGGCGGGCTAAAACCCGACATTTCACTGAAACCCACTGTTTTCAGTCAGCTTTCGGCCGATCTGTATGCGCAAAATTATATTTTCGATTTTGCCAATAAATTTTACCTGAAACATGACTCTATATCCGGCCCGCGTGACTTCCGCATTAGCGATACTACTTTTAACCGGTTCAAACAATTTGTATTGAAAAAAGGTTTTAGCTATAAAACCGAAACCGGAGCATTAATTAAACGCCTGAACCAAAGTGCTAAACGAGAAGGTTATTATGACGCCTTAAAACCCGGTTTGGACAGCCTGCTACAACGGCTAAACCGGGAAAAGAAAAATGACCTCGACAAACATAAAAGTGAAATTGATGAGATGCTCCGCATGGAAATTGTTACCCGCTATTTTTATCAATCGGGAAAAACCGAAGCTTCACTTGTAAACGATGATGAAGTAACCAAAGCAATAGACATACTGAACAACCATACCCGGTATAAGGCTATTTTAAGAAAGCCAAAGCCGACAGCCTCTAAATCAGGTAAATAATCATTTGAAATCATATTGATAAATCGAATGACCCTTGGTAAAAAAAATATCTATTTCCAATTTTACTTTTGGATATTGGTTTATATTGCCATAAGCCTTCCCTTATCCAAATACACCATGAGCATGGGTTCGATACTCTTGTTTGTACTTTGGCTGATGGAGGATTTTCAGGGGGAAGTAGCCCTGCGTTTTTTTCGGCAAAAAGGATTTATCCGGGGAATTTCTCCGTTTTTAGCATACGTATGGCACCTGACAAAACAAAATCTAAACGAAAAATTCAATCGCTTTTTGCACAATAAAGCAGCAGTAATTTTTGCTTCGATTTACTTTTTACATCTCGCCGGACTGTTTTTCACCTCTAATTTTGCATATGGGATGAAAGACCTGAAGGTGAAACTTCCATTATTTTTCTTCCCGCTTGTTTTCGCAGGCATGCCAAAGCTTGATTATCGATGGTTCCGTAAACTGTTGCTTTATTACCTCTGTGCTGTTTTTATCGGCACTTTGTATAGCAGTTATTTGTTGGTAAAAGGTGATTTTCTGGATATTCGCGAAATAAGCCCTTTCATTTCTTCCGTCCGCTTTGGCCTCAACATTAGTTTTGGCTTTTTTATTTTGCTTTATTTTATTATTGCAGATCATCATTTTAATCAAAAACAGAAAATTTCAATGGGGTTAATGGCCCTTTGGTTTCTTGTTTTTTTGTCCCTGATGGAATCAATCACTTCCCTAAGCATCATCCTGATTATCGGGATTTTTTACCTGATTTTTCTTACGTTCAAAATCCGGAACCTTATTTTAAAAGGAACCCTGTTCCTGCTCATACTTGCAATTCCGTCGTTTTTATATACTTATGTAAAAGATGTTGTCCACGAAGCCACTACGGTAATCCTGCCAACGGCACCTCCAGATAAATTGACAGCGTTAGGAAATCCTTACACCTTCGATACTATTAACCAAGGCGTGGAAGATGGAAAATATGTGGGATGGTATTTGTGCGAATCCGAACTAAAAAAAGCTTGGAACCAGCGGAGTTCGATAGATTTTAACGGGACCGACAAACAAGGCAACGAGCTTCGCGAGACACTAATTCGATATCTTACTTCAAAAAATTTACGAAAAGATGCCGCAGGAGTTGCTGCACTAACATCACGCGATATTAATCGGGTTGAAAATGGCGTTGCCAATTATAACTACCTTAAACATCCTGGATTACGATCGCGGATTTTAAAAATACTGAAAGGTTATCAGGTTTACAAAAGTACAGGAAACCCCAGTGGCAATTCGCTCATGCAACGTATTGAATACACCAAAGCCTCGCTCGGCATCATAAAAAGCAACTTTTGGCATGGCGTGGGGACAGGTGATCTACAAGATGCTTTTTACGGTGAGTTTTCAGCCATGCACTCACAGCTGAGTCGCAAATTCATGTTTCATGCCCACAACCAATATCTGGCAATTTTTGTGGCATTTGGCATTTTTGGCTTACTGATTTTCCTTTTTGCGCTCATTTATCCGGTACTGATAACCCACGCTTATCGCGATTATTTCTTCGTTGTTTTTTATCTTATTATGCTCATTTCCATGCTCTCCGACGACACATTGGAAACCCATGCCGGAGTCATGCTTTTTGCTTTTTTTACTTCCCTCATCCTTTTTGGGAAACAAAGGAAGAATGCAGTTTAACCCACATTTTTTCTATCTTAGCACTAAATTTGTAAAGCATGCAGAAGAAGGAAATTAAACTGGAATTTGAGGAATTTGAAAATGAAACAGAATTAACTCCTGAAGACCGGAATTTATTAATCAAAGCACTTGAGTCGGCAGCCCGTTCGTACGCACCCTATTCCGAATTTCATGTGGGTGCCGCTGTATTGCTGGAAAATGGAGAAGTAATTTGTGGCTCAAATCAGGAAAATGCTGCTTATCCGTCGGGATTATGTGCCGAGCGTGTAGCCCTGTTTTATGCCAACTCGCAATACCCGGGAGTAGCAGTAAAAGCCATGGCCATTACGGCAAAAGCCGATCATTTTGTAATGGCCCGGCCCATCACCCCCTGTGGATCATGTCGGCAGGTAATTGCCGAAACCGAAAACAGGCAGCAAAGTAAAATCAAGCTGATTATGCAAGGCGAATCAGGCCCTGTCCATGTGATGGACGGAATCAAGAACTTACTACCTTTTACTTTTTATGAGAAACAACTTCAGAAAACAAAAAAATAAAAACATGAAACGCATCGTCCTTCTTTTGGCTTTGTTTATCACTTTTGCCTCTTTCAAAAGCGACAAACCCGCCTATCGCTTTTTTACCGCCAAGGGAAAAAAAATCAGATATGAAAAAATGTTGAACCAATTACAACAGGCCGATGTTATCTTTTTTGGCGAACTCCACAACAATCCCATAAGCCATTGGTTTGAATTGGAAATAACAAAAGATTTGTACCAGCGGCGCCAGGGCAAACTGTTGTTGGGCGCCGAAATGTTTGAACGCGATAATCAACTCATACTTAACGAATATCTGAAAAACGAAATTAGTAGGAAAAGCTTTGAAGAAGAAGCCCGGTTATGGCCCAACTATAAAACAGATTACAAACCGCTTGTGGAATTTGCCCATAATAACCATCTCCCATTTGTTGCCACTAACGTACCAAGGCGGTATGCCTCAGTAGTTTACAAACACGGTGTAAAAGCGCTTGATACCCTTTCAAGAGAAGCCAAATCGTATATGGCACCCCTGCCTTTTCCATACGACCCAGAACTAAAATGTTATAAGGATATGCTCACTCAAATGAAACTTATGGGACACGGAAATGCCAATTTCCCTAAAGCACAGGCTATAAAAGATGCCACCATGGGTTATTTTATTGCACAACATGCCGGCAATGGCAATCTGTTTATCCATTATAACGGTTCTTACCATTCCGATCATTTTCAGGGCATCCTCTGGTACTTAAACCAATATAAACCCGGACTGAAAATTATGACTATTACTTCGGTAGAACAGCCAACCGTAGATACGCTCGCCAAAAATTACCTGAATCAGGCAAACTTTATCCTGGCCATCCCCAATGATATGACAAAAACATATTAGGGTTTAATTGGTTAGGTGTTTGGGAAATGGTTTTAACACCTTTCGTATAAGTTTCTAAAATTCCGAAGTAAAATAAAACCGGATATCCGGGTATTTTTCCTGTGCCATCTGCAGGGCAAAAGGAGAATCGGAAAGAAAAACTTCACGCCCTTCTTTATCAAAAGCAATTTGCGAAGACTTCCTTGCCCTGAAATCTTCAAGCTGTGTTTTATTTTCACTAACAAACCAAGCTGTTTTGTACAATTTAATGGGTTCGTAACGGCATTTGGCCGAATATTCATGCTCCAACCGGTATTGAATAACTTCAAATTGTAGCATCCCCACAGTGCCGATAATTTTCCGGCCGCTATGCTTTCCCACAAAAAGTTGGGCAACACCTTCATCCATCAGCTGGTCGATACCTTTGGCCAACTGTTTCGATTTCATCGGGTCAGCATTCACCACATAGCGGAACAGCTCGGGCGAAAAACTGGGAATTCCTTTAAAGTGAAGCGTTTCGCCTTCGGTCAAAGTGTCCCCGATTTTAAAATTCCCGGTATCGTGCAAACCCACAATATCGCCAGGATAAACCTCATCTACAATGGTTTTCTTTTGCGCCATAAAAGCCGTCGGGCTCGAAAATTTAAGCTTCCGGTTTTGACGCACATGCAAATAATTGGTATTCCGTTTAAAGGTTCCCGAAACTACCCTTACGAATGCAAGCCTGTCACGATGATTGGGATCCATGTTGGCATGAATCTTAAACACAAAACCCGTAAAGTTTTCTTCTTCAGGTTTCACAAAACGTACATCACACTCACGTCCCAACGGAGTAGGTGCAATTTTGATAAAAATATCCAGCAACTCTTTTACCCCGAAATTATTCAGGGCACTACCAAAAAAAACAGGTGAAATTTCACCTGACAGGTAATCCTCCTTTTTAAATTCAGGATAAACGCCATGAACAAGTTCCAGTTCCGAGCGCAGGGTTTCGGCATCATCACCGATATAGGTTTTCAGTTCGGGATCACTCAAATTGCTAAACTGAATACTATTTTCAATAACCTGTTTACCGGGTGTAAAAAGCTGAAGATTTTCAAAATAATTATTATAAACCCCTTTAAAACCGCTTCCCATCCCAATGGGCCAGCTAAGCGGAATCACTTGTAAACCAAGCTTTTGTTCAATTTCATCCAGTAATTCAAAAGCGTCCTTTCCGGGACGATCCAACTTATTAATAAAAACAATCATGGGCGTTTTACGCATGCGGCAAACCTTCACCAGCTTCTCGGTTTGAGGTTCCACCCCTTTGGCCGCATCAATTACCACAATAACACTATCAACAGCAGTAAGCGTACGAAAAGTATCCTCGGCAAAATCCTGGTGGCCCGGCGTATCCAGAATATTAATTTTGACGCCGTTATATTCAAAACCCATCACGGAAGTGGCCACCGATATACCACGCTGGCGCTCAATCTCCATCCAGTCGGAAGTGGCCGTTTTTTTTATTTTGTTCGACTTAACGGCACCCGCCACCTGAATGGCCCCGCCGTAAAGCAATAATTTCTCTGTAAGAGTGGTTTTTCCCGCATCGGGATGACTGACTATGGCAAAGGTGCGTCTTCTTTCTATTTCTTTTTTGTTGACCATGGACGAAAAATAAGGCTGCAAAAGTAGGAAAAGCCGCCCAATAATTAAACGGGCTTCAACATCAGGATAAAAACACTAAACAAAATCTGTTGTATTTCCCACAACCAGCGTTTTCATTTTATCCGGGTTCAGGTACTTTTGCGCCGTCTGCAACAAATCATCTGCAGTACATCGCATCATGGCATCCAGCGTTTGCCGGTAACTTTCAAAAGGCATTTCCAACTCCCGGCTTTTCATAAAACGTTCGGCAAGTGCAAAAGAACCGTCAAAATTGCGAAGATAAGAACCGTACACATAATTTTTTACCGTCCTGAGTTCATCTCCTGATATTTTTTCCGAGCGTAACATCTCCATTTGTCTGCAAATCTCATCCACGGCAGCTTTGGTATGTTCGGCATTCACCTCTGTGGCGATGGCAAAATAAGCCGCATGACGATAGTTTTGTATTAACGAATAAATACCATATGTATAACCTTTATCCTCGCGCAGGCTGCCCATGAGTCGCGAGCCAAAATAACCACCCAAAACCGTATTCAACAATGACAGTTTTGGGAAATCGGGATGATTGCGATCGATGGTAAGCCCGCCCATGCGTATGGCCGACTGCAAAGCAGCTTTTTTAGGAATCAGCTTTTCATTTTTTGATGAAGGGGAGATAAAATCAACCGGGATAACCGGAGTTGTTTGTTCCGCTTGACCCAAATGTCCAAAACTTGCCTGAAGATGCTTTAACAGTTCATTATCAACTTTACCGCTCAAAATGCCATAAAATCCGGTCGTCTGATAATTATTTTTATAAAAGTCGAGCAAATCTTCACGTGTCAATAAACCGAAATCATCTGCTTCAAGTATCTGACCGTAAGCCGAATTAACGCCGAACACAAGCCGGTTAAACTCCAACGAAGCCTGATAACGCACTTTTTGAATATTTACCAGGTATTCCTGTTTCTTACGGTCATCGAAAATTTTCAATTCCCTTTCGGGAAAAACGGCTTCGGACAACATTTCAACCAGCAGGGGCAACAACCGGTGGTAATATTTTGTCAGGCCGAAAAGCGTCAGCCCCGCTTTATCTTTTGACAAAAACTTATCAAGATAAGCCCCGTGAAAATCCAGTATTTCAGCAATCTCCATTGATGTTTTCTGCCGGGTTCCCTCACTCAACAATTGATTGACCGCTGCAGCCTGCAACTTTTTTTTCTGAGCCGAACTCCCCGCATCAAAAACCAGATCAAGGCGGGTAACTTCCTGTGTCGAATCGGGAATTAAAAAAAATTCCAGTCCATTATTTAATTTTATACTTTCAATTTGGGGTAACACCAAACTAACAGGCCTGCCCAAAGAGGGTTGTTTAGTGCGGTCGGGATATTGTGTCGTTTTCATTTTTATGATTTTGATTTGTAAATCAAAAAGTTTCTTTTTTGCGGGCTAAACAAGTCGGCAGCCACCTGCTGAACACGCTGTACACTCACTGCCCGGTATTTTTCAACTTCCTTTCCGAACAGGGCCGCATCGCCCAACATTTCGTAATAACTCAGCGCCATAGCACGGCCCAAAACAGAAATTTCAGAAAATACCAGATTTGCTTCCGCTTTATTTTTTACTTTCTGTAACTCGTTTTCCGGCACCTGCTCAATGGCAAGCTTTTGTAATTCATCCATCACAGCCTTTTCAGCAGTATTAAAATCGACCCCGGGATATAATTTTCCCGTTACCAAAAATAATCCCCCATCCAGATCACCACTGATGTACGCATTAACTTCCGTTAGCAGAGGTTTCTCTTTTACCAATTTTTGAAACAAGCGGGAAGACTGGCCGTTTGACAGCAAATCACTTATTAAATCGCAGGTGTAATAATCAGGATGCAGTCGGGCGGGCATATGCCAGGCCATATAAAAAGCATCCTGAGGGACATCACGCACGACCTCTTTTACACGGGCTTCGGTTTGTTCGGCTTCCTGCGGATAGGATTGTACGGGCCGCTGCCTGCCGGGAATGCTACCAAACCATTTTTCAGCCAAGGGTTTTATCTCCCCGGTTTCCACATCACCTGCCACGCACAAAATGGCATTGGCAGGATGATAATATTTATTGTAAAAAGCTTTCACATCGGCCATGGTGGCCTTCTCGATATGGCTTATCTCACGACCGATAGTGTTCCAGCGATAAGGATGGATTTTATAAGCAAGTGGTTTCAGCAGCAAATACACATCGCCGTAAGGCTGATTAAGATAATTCTGTTTAAACTCTTCAATGACCACCTGGCGTTGTACCTCAAGACTTTTCTCGCTGAACGCAAGCGACAACATACGGTCCGACTCCAACCAAAAAGCCGTTTCGAGGTTGTTTTTCGGCAAGGTCAGATAATAATTAGTAAAATCACTATTGGTAAAAGCATTGTTTTCGCCGCCAGCCTTTTGCAAAGGTTCATCAAATTTGGGAATATTTAGCGAACCGCCAAACATAAGATGCTCAAACAGATGAGCAAAACCTGTTTTATGGAATTCCTCATCACGTGATCCCACTTGGTAAATAATATTCATTGCAACAATAGGGGTTTGCTTATCGCGATGCACTAACACGCGAAGGCCGTTATCCAATGTAAATCGGTCGAATTCAATCATAAAGCACTCTTCTTTTTCTTTCGGAAAATAAATTTTTTCCGGCGGCAAAGCTACGAAAGCCGGGGGATTTTTTAGTGATTGGTGAATAGTGGAAAGAAGTAAGTAAAAACGGTCAACGTTATTTAGGCATACTCATTTCCCGTCCGGGGTTTCTACCCCGCATTGGGCCATGCGGGCCTGCCGGGCCACGACGATCGAAGAAACGACGGTTCCAGCGATTTTGCAACAATCTGAGTCGTTGATTTTGAGCAGGGTTCAGAATCGGTTGCAGGTCGTGACGCAGATCCATCATAAGCTCACGCTGTCGTTTACGATATTCCATCATGTTGGCACGGTTTTGCTGACCGTAATTAATCAACAACGGCTTCATGCGTTTAAATTGGTCGGGACTCGGACGCAGCACACGCATAAACTCCTGACGGAAACCCTGTTCGGTATAATAACCCTGCAAACGCCTGACCCTGGTCCGGATCAATAAACCCGAAAGCAATACGCCCAGAATTAATCCAATGACCAAAACCCCAACCAAACTCAATGTGTATTTCGATTTAGTATTCATATGACATTACATTTAAAGAAAACTCAACAACCCCATATCGGGTGTATAACCACTAATTCCCAACAAGCTGTCTAAATTCAAACTACCATTGCTGAAATATAAGCCGATCATCAGCAAGCCAATGGCGGCAATTCCCGACAAGGCAAAAATTCTGAAAACCGGCAGGAACTCGGTGAGCCCTTCCAATTGGGCAGCGGCAAGCTTTTGCATGAGCCGTTGCTCAAATCCCGGTAAAAATTCGGGTTGGAAACGGTTCAACTTCTGAGTAAAACCATTCCACGCTTTCCCGCTTTCCATGGTGTTTTTGTTTTGTTCCATCCTTTTATCCCTCCAGTTTTTCAATAATTGGTTTTAGTTTTTCCTGCGCCCTTGCCAACCGAGAAAGGACGGTTCCCAAAGGCAATTTTAATATTTTGGCCGTTTCTTTGGTCGAATAGCCCTGCATCAATCTTAAAACCACGACAGCCCTGTATTTAGGTGCTAACTGCTCAAGTGCTTTCCGCACCAATTCCTCATCATCGTTCCGATGTTCCGGGCTTTGGCCCCGTTGCATGCTGTCGTGTTTCTCTTCCAGACTTACCCATTGACGCGACTTTCGCTTTTTCAAGGCATTCAGCGACAGGTTAATGGCAATTCGCGTAAGATAAGTTCCCAATGATGCATCTCCTTTGTATTGATCCACCGACCGATAAAACCGGATAAAAGCCTCCTGCCCCACATCGTCTGCATCACTTTGATTGCCCAACATCCCAACAATAACCCGCGCCATCATGGATTTATACTGACGTACAATCTGTTCAAAAGCCTTTTGGTCACCGGCTTTCACACGCTCTACCAACGCTACATCATCCGCATGAAGTTGTATTTCCTTTCCCAAACGACTTTCGATTTTATTTATTGACAAACCTTTCGTGTATTTTATTCCGAAAAATAGTGATTTTAAACGAATTTATCCACGCTTTTTTCTCATCTTTGATTTTCAAAATCAATAATAAAAAATGAAACAAATAGAAAGTCCCCACATTACCATCCGCAATTTAAAGAAAAGTTTCAGTAACGGGAAAACAAAAAATGAAGTCCTAAAAGGAATTAACCTGGATATTTATCCCGGACAGATTATTGGTTATATCGGCCCCAACGGCGCAGGAAAAAGTACCACCGTGAAAATACTGTGCGGAATCATTCCTGATTTTGAAGGAGAGATTACAATGTTTGGGCAGGACTTAAAAAGCAATGGCCTTGAAATTAAAAAACGCATTGGTTATGTTCCTGAAAATGGGGCATTATATGATTTGCTCACGCCAAATGAATACCTCACATTTATTGGAACTTTATACGGACTTGAGGCTCATTCACTCGAAAAAAGGGCAAAACAATTATTAAGCTTTTTCGGAATGGAAGAACATGCCGATCAACGCATGGATACTTTTTCCAAAGGAATGAAACAAAAAACGCTCATCATGTCAGGAATCATTAACGATCCGGATATCCTTTTCCTGGACGAACCACTTTCAGGCCTCGATGCCAATTCGGTAATCCTTGTAAAAGAGATGTTAACACAACTGGCATCCAACGGCAAAACCATTTTTTACTGCTCTCACCTGATGGATATTGTGGAAAAAATATCTGATCGTATTTTACTGATTAATGATGGAAATGTCATTGCCGATGGTAAATTTGAAGAACTGAAAACCGATCAATCGGCCACCCTTGAGCAATTATTTGCGCAGCTTACCGGAGGACAAAACAGCAATTCCAATGCAGATGTATTGTTTAAAGCATTCAACGAGAATTAAATCATGATAAATTTTTCGCTATTTTTTGTCCGGCTTTTTAGAAAGTTAATTCAACTGTGGGGGGTTGATTATCCTCAATTTGAAGCGCTTCTACGCAATAAGCTCGTCCTCGATTTTAGAAGAAATCCTTCTAAACATAAATCATCTAAAAAAAAGAAAAACCCTTTTCTCAGCCAGCTTATCACTTTTGCATCTATTGGCGGGTTTATTGAATTTAGCTTGTATTCCATTAACGACATCCTTTTGAACTTCACTATCCTGTATTCAATAATTATGGTGATGCTTGCCACGACTCTTATTAATGAATTCACTGCTGTTTTATTCGACGAACGCGATAATGACATTTTGCTTGCACGGCCCATCAGCCATCGTACGCTGCTTTTAGCCAGGCTCATGCATATTCAGTTTTATGTGGGATATATTGCCCTGGCCCTCTCCTTTATTTCGGGCATAGTGCTGGCATTTAAATATAATGTCTTAATAATCATTGCCTATTTTCTAGGAGTAGGATTAAGCGCCTGGATCACATTACTTTTCACCATCTTTTTCTATCTGGCACTTTCAAAGGTGATAAAAGGGAACAAGTTTAAAGATTTTATTACCTATGTTCAAATATTTTTAGCTGTTGTAATTTTCGGCGGGTATCAGCTGGTGCCGCAAATTATTGATACAGATGCCATGAAACACATTTACATGTCAGTTCATTGGTGGACTTATTTGATACCCCCGGCATGGGTAGCCGGATTTGTAAAATTTTTTACGTTTACCGACACCATGAACATGGCGATCTTCTTTACATTGGCATTGGCCGTCCCTTTTTTTGGCGCAATTGTAGTTGTTCGTTTTCTGTCGAAAGGTTTTGGCAATATATTAGGCCAAAGCACAGCGGATAAAAATTCACTCATTGAAACAAGATCGCTGAAAGAAAAATTCTCTGACCACTTAAATCGTTTATTTTGTGTCACAGAAATGGAAAAGCTGGGATGGAAGTTGACCATGAAAATAACCCGGCGCGACCGCAAGTTCAAGCAGTCGGTTTACCCGATGCTGGGAATTATTCCGGTGATGGCTATATTGATGTTAAAGCCCGATTTCAGGGATTTTACAGGTTCGATACATAAAATGGGAAATTCGTACCGGTATCTCTTTTTCATATTTTTAGGATTTTTTGGCACTATGAGTATCATGCAGCTTCCTTTTACCGATACCCCTGAAGCATCATGGATTTATAAGGCTTTACCCTTTAATCAACATGGCCACATCATTTCAGGGGCAGTGAAAGCTCTGCTTTACAAATTCTTTTTTCCCGTATATTCTTTACTGACTATCTGCACCTTATTAATTTGGAACATCCGGATTTTTCCTGAAATGCTTTTGGGAGGATTGCTGACCATCTTTATGTCATTAATCATGGTAACTTCACAAAAAACGAAATTACCTTTTACGCAGCCGCGCGAAGTACAACAAAAAGGAGGAACCATGATCATGATGTTTCTGGGAATGTTTCTGATGGGAGCAATTATAGGCTTGGTTTATCTAAGTTCATTATTACCCGCCTGGGGCATCCTGATCATTAGTCTGTTTGTAATGGGTATGATTGTACTAACCAACCGTTTTATTCGATCTAAAAAATATATGATCATTTGAAAACATTCATGGTTCATGCAAACAGCATAAGCCAAAAATCAGTTTATCTTTGCTGTGAAATAAGAGCTCATGCCGCAGACCGAAGGAAATAAACAGATTTACAGCTTATTGGAAATCACCCAAAGCATCAGCCGGGTTATCAGCCGGGCGTTTCCGGCTTCGTATTGGGTAACTGCCGAAATTGCAAAGCTGAATTTTTACCCCAAAAGCGGCCATTGTTATCCCGATCTCGTTGAAAAACAAAACGGACAGGTCAAAACACAAATCCGTGCCAATATCTGGTCGGGACAATTTAATCAAATTAACCGGAAATTCAGGGAAGTAACTGGTGAAGTGCTCAAAGACGGGATGAAAGTTCTTTTTCTGGCACGGGTAAGTTTTCACGAACATTACGGGCTTGCTTTAAATATTCTGGATGCTGAACCTTCGTTTACCCTTGGTGAAATGGCACGCGAAAAACAGGCAAACATACAACGCCTGAAAAAAGAAGGCCTGTTTGATGAAAATAAAAAACTACACTTTCCCTTACTTCCAAAAAGAATCGCCGTTATTTCAGTAGAAACCAGCAAAGGTTATCACGATTTTTTGAAGGTGATTCAAAATAATGCCTGGGGTTACCGGTTCTCCATACATCTATTCCCGGCCCTGCTCCAGGGCGATGGAGCTGTCCGTTCCATCGGACTTCAATTGCGTGAGATTGCCAAGCAAAAAGAACAATTCGATGTGGTGTGCATCATCCGTGGTGGTGGTGGTGACGTGGGATTGAATGCCTACGATAACTATTATCTTGCAAAAGAAGTAGCCAGATTCCCACTTCCGGTGATTACGGGCATCGGCCATTCCACCAACGAAACGATTGTCCAAATGGTGGCTTTTGCCAACAAAATTACGCCCACCGAAGCCGGACATTTTCTGCTACAGGCTTTTCATAACTTCGCACATCGTTTGGAAACGGCAGAAAATAACTTGCAACGTTCGACGATGCGACAGATGGAAGCCCAACGAGTGCATTTGGCACAGCTCACCCGTATTCTTCAAATTCATACCATGAATTTGTTGAACCATCAGGATACCAATTTGCAACACCTTGTTAAATCAACGGAGCAGTCGGCTTTGCGTTTGTTGATTAATGGTCGTAAACGATTGAATGAGGCAACGATGAAACTACAATTACGTCCCCTGCAACAACTGCAAAAAGCCCGGCAAGAGCTGCTTCAAAAGCAAAATATGCTGCAAATTTATAGTACCCAACGACAAAAAGACGCCTTTAGCCACCTGGAATTGCTTGAGAACAAAGTACAACTGCTGAAACCCGAAAATGTATTGAAACGAGGATACAGCATCACCTATATTAACGGCAAAGCCATAAAAGTTTTAACGGATGTAAATACCGGCGATTCCATTACAACACAACTACATAAAGGCAAAGTTGAAAGTGTCATTACAAAAATTAAGGACTCATGAAAAAAATAAATTATTCCGAAGCCATTGAAGAATTGGAAAACATTGTGGCTGAAATTGAAAGCGATGATATCTCGGTAGACGATTTGTCTGAAAAAGTTAAACGCGCTTCCGAACTCATCCGTATCTGTAAAGATGTTTTATATAAAACAGAAGACGAGGTAAACAAGGTTTTAAAAGATATGCAGGAAGACAAACCCGGATCACAGCCATGAATCACATTGAGATCCTCAGCCCCGGTGAAAATTGCCGGCGAACAAGGAAAATCATTCGTTACGTTAAAGCATTGATGGATGAACATAAGGTGAATGCCGAAATTGAAGTCATTACCGAGACCCAATCATTCCTGAATTACCGGACGTGGATTTTACCCACGGTAGTCGTCAACGGTAAAATAGTATCTCGCGGATATCGCCCTTCCGAAAAAAATATTTTAAAAAATTTAAAATAATTGTTGAAATTGTTTTTTTATTTAAAATATGTCGTATGTTTGCGTCATTAAACATAAACAAAAATGACGTACTCAAAGATCGAAGCTTTTTCATCTGAATTACAGGAACTTGCAACTTTTGCTAAAGTTTTGAGTCACCCGGCACGTATGGCCATTTTAAACTATTTGTCCGAACAAAGCCAATGCATCAGTGGTGACATTACCGAAGAAATCCCCCTTAGCCGGACAACCGTATCGCAACATCTTCAGGAATTGAAAAATGCCGGATTAGTCCACGGAACGGTTTCCGGTACCCGGGTTTTTTATTGTTTGGAGACGGGTAAAATCAACGAATTAAAAACAAAAATGCATGATTTTTTGGAAAAACTTGCAGCCAACCAAACCGAATGTAAAATTTAAACAATAAGCAATTTATTAAACACTTAATTTAATATGAAAATACTGGTTTTATGTACCGGCAATACCTGCCGCAGCCAAATGGCAGAAGCCTATCTGAAATCGTTAAACCCATCGCTTGAGGTCTATTCTGCCGGAACCAAACCGGGGCAACAAGTGCACCCCAAAGCCATTCAGGTAATGGCTGAGAAAGGCATTAACCTCAATGACGGACATCCTAAATCGGTTGATGAATTTATCAATACACCTTTCGATTATGTAATTACCGTTTGCGATGGTGCACGCGAAAGCTGTCCGGTTTTTATGGGAAAAGTGAACCATCGTCTGCACATAGGTTTTGACGACCCGGCAGAAGCAACAGGAACCGACGAAGAAATCCTGGCGGTTTTCAGAAGGGTAAGGGATGAAATCTTCAGAGACTTTACTAAATTTTATAACGAACACATTAACAAATAATTAAATAATCTTATTATGAAAGTTGAAAATACAATTGGAAGACCCGTTCAGGTTCGGGTTCATGGAATTAGCGAAACACCAACCAAAATGAATGTTTCCTCCGGGAAATTCAAAATGGTAATTGACGAACCCGAAAATATGGGAGGAGCTAACGAAGGGCCGGCACCGGTCCAAGTGTTGCTCATGGCTTTGGCCGGCTGCTTAAATGTTACCGGACATGAAGTCGCCAGACAAAGAGGATTAAAATTACACCGTATAAAAATTGACATTGAAGGAAATATGAATGCCTGTAATTTCATGGGCTGTTCGTTTGATGAAAGGGCAGGTTTCCAACAAATTAAAGTACATTTAAAACCCGAATTTGAAGTAGCTTCCGACGAAGTGATCGAAAGTTGGGCCAAAGAAACCGAAGCACGCTGTCCGGTTACCGACAACATCAAAGATGCAACCAAGATTGTTGTATCACATACCCATAAAGCGCCACAACTTTCTTAAAAGCATCATACAAACCATTTCAATCAACCATAAAATGCAGGCTAATGAAAAAGGTCAAAAAACTTTCATTTCTGGATCGCTACTTAACTTTATGGATTTTCCTGGCTATGCTGGTGGGCGTTTTTTCAGGGTATCTTTTTCCAACGATTGCAAAATTTTGGGACAGTATGAGTACCGGTACCACCAATATCCCCATCGCAATCGGCTTAATCCTGATGCTGTATCCCCCTTTGGCAAAAGTACGTTATGAAGAGCTGGGCGATGTTTTTTCAAATTGGAAAATATTAAGCCTGTCGTTGGTCCAAAACTGGATTATCGGCCCTTTCGTCATGTTTTTTCTAGCGGTACTCTTTCTGCATAATTACCCTCAATACATGACCGGCCTAATTTTGATTGGCCTGGCGCGATGTATTGCCATGGTGATTGTTTGGAACGATCTTGCCGGGGGCGATCGCGAATACGCAGCGGGACTGGTGGCTTTCAACAGCATTTTTCAGGTTTTGTTTTACTCGGTTTTCGCATGGTTTTTTATTGGCATTCTGCCCAAACTCATTGGGTTGAATGCCTATACCGTGCAAATTTCTATGGGCGAAATTGCCAAAAGTGTACTGATTTATCTTGGCATTCCTTTTGCCGCGGGAATTATCACGCGCTACAGCCTTATAAAACTTAAAAACAGGGAATGGTATGAAAAGAAATTTGTCCCCAAAATCAGTCCGCTTACTTTGGTAGCCTTACTGTTTACTATTGTGGTGATGTTTTCGCTAAAAGGGGAAACTATCGTAAGTCTGCCATTGGATGTGCTTCTTGTAGCAATCCCCCTGATTTTTTATTTTGTAATCATGTTTATTGTGTCCTTTTTCATGGGAAGAAAAGCTGGTGCCGATTACCCCAAAACAACCACCCTCTCGTTTACAGCGGCAAGTAATAATTTCGAATTGGCCATTGCGGTGGCCGTGGCTGTTTTCGGAATTAATTCAGGAGAAGCTTTTGCCGCAGTTATCGGTCCGCTGGTTGAGGTACCGGTTATGATCATGCTGGTAAATGTAGCACTGCGATGGAAGAAAAAATATTTTAATCAACTTGAAAATTTAAAAAATGCTTGAATATCAAATTGAAGCCGAATCAAAAGCCGGTGGTTTTGCTCTGGCCAACACTAAAAAAATTGCCATTCCCTTTGATGCTACTGCCGAAAGCGGGGATGAGCTGCCCAATCCGGCTGAGTTGTTTTTAAGCTCATTTGCCGCCTGCATTTTAAAAAATGTGGAACGCTACTCCAAAAAATTACATATACCTTACAAAAAGGCTAAAATCGAGGTCAAAGGCTGGCGCACCGATGTTCCTCCGGCCATGGTAAAAGTGGAATACACACTGACGATTTATTCAGATGCTGAAAAGCGGAAAATTGAATTGCTCCATAAAAACATCAAAAAATTTGGTACCATTTATAATACCGTAGCCAAAAGCTGTGAAATAAATGGATCGTTGATTTACGAATAATTGAAAATATTCTACTTTTGCGTTGGCTTGCAACATGAACACTTAAAATTATCTGATGGCTATTATCGTCCTTATTTCTTCTTTTGCAGGGTTCTTAACTTACTGGTTTATGGGAAAAGTGGACTGGACGTTGCTGCTTTGGGTATCTGTGTCAGGTTATGCCGGCGCAAGCCTGGGAACGATGTTTATGCACAAAAAACTGAACCCGGCAACCGTAAAAAAAATTCTGGCATTTATTTTGTTGGCCGTGGCTGTAAAAATGATCTTTAAAGTATTATAGACCCTATGATTACCCCTGTATAAAATCTATATGTAAGTACTTGCTTCATATAAATCGTTATTTAATTTTACCAAATAACAAACCCAATCATTATAATTTGTAAGCTTTCTTAATAATTTTTTATATCTCTGTTTACCAATTATTTATTTTTATACTTTGGTACTTTCATATAAAAAAGTCAGAACAATGACATTGACAAGTGAAAAATTCTGTTTTATTTTTGCAAGCAATTACACACTTACATAACTAAAAACAAAAATCATGATTTACGGTATAATGTTTTTGATCATTGGGGCGGCTTCTTTCATTTTTGCCATGTTAGGCTTGGGTGGAGGAATGGTGTATGTTCCCGTTTTAAATTGGGCAGGTTACGACATGGTACATGTGGCCATTCCCCTTGGATTATTACTAAACGGTTTAAACACGCTGTTAGTATTGATTCCCTTTGCCCGAAAAAAACTGGTTGATTGGAAAGGAGGAGCTGTAATGGCTGTTACAGCATTAATTGCTTCACCGCTTGGGGCATTGACCAGTGACAAAGTTCCTGTACAAACTTTAAAGATTTTATTTGCTATAATGGTGGTTGCCGCAGCCATCCGCATGATTTTTTCTTCAAGGCAACCTGAACCCGAAGCAAAAATGACCATGCTGAAACGCAGTATTTACGGATTCTTAACAGGCGCTTTTGCTGGTTTTGTCGGTGGCATGCTCGGAATTGGTGGTGGTTTTATCATTGCACCTATTTTAATGATGATGGGGTATAAAACCAAGGAAGCTGCTGCTACTACAGCGTTTGTAGTAACTTTTTCATCCTTTTCGGGATATATGGCCCACGTGGCCCAGGGCCAAATGAACTGGCCATTGACCATTGTAGTCGTAATTGCTGTCATTATAGGTTCACAAATGGGAGGACGTTATATGACTCAAAAAGCAAAATCGAAACAGGTGAAAATAATCTATGCCATTGTTTTGTTTCTGATTGCCGGCAAGTTAACATATGGTGCACTAACTTACAAACCGAAGCCTAAAAAGACCATGCCTGCAAAAGATAACAAACAGTCTGCCCTCCTTCTTCATTCGGAAACGGATTCAAACACGACGAATCAGGTATTTGTTTATAAACCGGTTTTTAAAGAATAGTTAAAATGCTGAAAAAAAGATTATTTATAATCGGCCTGTTGTCATTATTTACATTGAATGTAACCTTTGCCGGAAACCTGGGCATGAAGAAAGTCCAACCACAAAACAAGATTTATTGGCATGGTTATGTCCAGTTTGAAGCAAATAGCGCATTTAAAGACACTTATTATATGGGTGTGCACCGGTTAAAATTCTGGCTGGGTTCGGCACCTGCCTTTTCACAACACTGGTCATATAAAGTACAGGTATTATTCACAACCCGCAATAAGGAAAAGTTATTTCTGCAGGATGTTTTCGGGCAATACCGGAATAAATCGGGCGTATCAAGTATCAGGTTCGGGCAGTTTATTCCTAAATTCAGTTTGCAACGGTTTCAACCCGATTATGTTATTCCTTCAATTGACCGGGCAAATGTAATTGATGCGGTAATCCCTGACGGAACTTTGGGCGTAAGGGATGTTGGATTACAATACAATTTAAAAGCCGCCCGTAAACGCCTGGAAATCAATTTTGGTATTTTCAACGGATATGGTATCAAACTGTATAAATTATCCAACAAGGGCTATATGTTTACACACAACCTTTCTTACTCTATTAAAGGCAAAACATCACTATGGAAAATCGGATACTCAGTAATGTACCGTAAAGCTTATAACCTTCCCCTTAAAGAAATTTTGCCCGATAGCATATTATTTTCTGGAAATGATTTCCGGCTCGACTTCTACGCTTTATTTAACAGCCATCATTTTGATATGCAGGCAGAGTATCTTCGTGCCTGGCTCAACGGCCAAACGGTCGATGGATATTATGCCCTGGCTACAATTAAAGTCAATAACAAAAACCATATTTATGTTTCTTATGATAAATACAACGACCTGGTTAACAGCACAAACAACAAGCCCTGGTACGTTGCAGGATATAATTATCTTATAAAGAACCATGATTTGATGTTAACACTTGACACCCGTTTTCAGGGTGATAATGGAAAACTAAAAAATATAACAAGTTTACAATTTCAATTGTTTTTTCACTAATCAAAAAATTTAAGAAAATGGTAGATCCAAAAGAATGGCTCGAATTCGGGCAAAAATTTCACGGGCATAAATGCCCGGCAATGCCAAACGGACTTAGGGTAGCCGCTGCGGCAATGAACAAACTGGGTGTAGAACGTACCGGCGACAGTAACCTGCATGCCATACTTGAGCTGGGTGAACATCACTGTGCACACTGCTTTGCCGATGGTGTACAGGTAATTACAGGCTGTACAATGGGTAAAGAAAATATCGAAAGTGTTCCCATGGGAAAATGGGGACTTACCCTGGTGGACAAAAAAACCAATCGTGCCGTAAGGGTTACCCCTAAAGCCGAATCAATGCTTGCCACAAAAAATACAGCCTTTTTTAATGATTACCGTATGAAAGGCGTACCACCCACTCAGGTTCCAATCGAAATAGTTCAACCTCTCATCGATAAGGTGATGAATACCCCCGACGAAGAAATGTTAAACATTTCGGAAGTGTTTGATTATGATTGGAAAGAGCCCAAAGGAACCTATGACGGCTTTGTATGTGATGAATGTGGCGAAATGGTTGTTGAAAAATACGGCCGTATCAAAGGAGATAAAAAGCTGTGTATCGCCTGTGCAAATAAATAATCTTTTCTTCAATAAAGAAATTTGGGGGAATCCGCTAAACGGTTTCCCCCAAATTTTTACTCACAAACCCATATCTAACTACTATTCAATCTAATCAAGGAATTGTAAGTACTCACTCCTTATTTATAGCTACCCATCATCCAAATATAAAAACATAATTCATAACGATTCTTAATAGAATATTAATATCTATATATCAATTGATTAGACTACTAACAAAAATTGTTCTTTTAAAAATATCATACAAATCACTTGACAAATGAAAATTCTATTATATCTTTGCAAGTGATTACTTACTTGTATATATAAATAATGTAAGAAATCAGCTTAAAAAAGAATTAAACCATGGCAGTTACAGCACAACGTAAACCAAGTAAAACGAGAAGAATTGAAATAAAAAAAACAGCGCTGGACATCATCTATTCAGAAGGGCTGAAAAAACTATCCACCCATCATCTTGCCGCCAAGGCAGGGATTAGTGAAGGGACCATATTCAGGCACTTTAATTCAAAAAAAGAAATTATCGGCAGTATTGTAAAAGACGTGAAGGCCATGTTGGTAACCCGGCTTCACGATATTGCCATGCAGGACACTGCACCCGATAAAAGGCTGGAAGATTTTATTTGCTACCACATGCAGTACCTAAAAGAGAACAAAGGAATTACTATTTTACTTTTTACCGAAGCCTCTTATCAAAACAACAAAGAATTAAAAGAGGAACTAGATGAAATTTTTCATCTTCAACAAAAATATTTTAGCAAAATTATCCTGGACGGAATACTTGACGGTATTTGGAGCAGCGACATTTCCACTGAAAGTCTGGCCAGTTTATATATGGGAATCCCTATTATTTTGAATATTGAAATTAACTTAAATCCCGTGTTCAAACACGACAATTTTTGCTACCAAATGTTGACATTAATTTTAAAAGCTTTGAAAAAATAATTAAAATTCTATTATCATGAAAAATCTGAAAGAGAGTGCATTTAAGCAAGCGGTTAACACTATTATCTCCAATAAAATGCTTCGCGGCATGGCTGTAAAGCAATTGGACAAGTATTTGTACAAAAACTTGATGAATGTCCAGGGGGAACAACTTGAACAGGAAAAACTGGATCAATATGCTTTTATGACATCCATCGTTCAACAGGCCCGGAAAAACCTTGACAAAGGATTTATTAAGCCTGAAGTAATGAAAAAGATGGCAAGTGTGTTTGTTGGTGATTCCTACACACCCGACCGGCACAAAAAACTAAATCCGGTAAAAGAAGCCTATAAAGAAAAATATGGCGATTACCCACCCCAATTTCTCGTATTATCTCCCGGAAAAGGATGTAACCTTCACTGTACAGGTTGTTATGCCAGTGCCGACTCGGCCATAGCTGAAAAACTCGACTACGAAACTACACGCCGGATAGTGCGTGAAGCGCATGACCTGTTTGGTAGTCATTTTATGACCATAAGCGGCGGTGAGCCTTTTATGTATAAAAGCGACGGAAAAACCATGCTGGACATCTTTGAAGAATTTAACGACATGTTCTTCCTCGTTTACACCAATGGAACCCTTATTACAGAGGGACTGGCCAATAAACTGGCCGAACTGGGAAATGTAACACCTGCTATTTCGGTTGAAGGTTGGGAAGAGCAAACAGACGACCGTCGCGGAAAGGGAGTTTATCATCGCATCTTAAAAGCCATGGCTAACCTGAGGAATGCCGGCGTTCCTTTTGGAATCTCCGTTACGGCAACCAGCAAAAATCATGAAGTACTTATCAATGATGATTTTTATAAATTCTTCTTTGACGAGCAAGGCGTGACATATATGTGGCAATTTCAGTTAATGCCTATTGGCCGGGGCAAAGACGTTACCGATCTAATGGTTACACCCCCACAGCGTGTTGCACTATATAACCAATGGGTACATCTGCTTGAAGATAAACATTATCCCATTGCCGACTTCTGGAATTCTTCCTCGCTGTCGAGCGGATGTATTGCTTACGGCCGGTGGAACGGATACTTCTACATCGACTGGAACGGCAACATTATGCCCTGCGTTTTTGTTCCGTATCATGTTGATAACGTGAAAGATTTGTATGCCAATGGAAAAACACTTATTGACGGCCTACAATCGAAAATGTTTAAAAACGGACGTAAATGGCAAAAAGACTATGGTTTTGAAAACCACGATCACCGTGGCAACGTTTTGATGCCTTGTTCTATTCGTGATCATTATGATAATTTCAAACATAACATTCTTACCCCGGATGCCAAAGGCGAAGATGAAGAAGCCGAAGCCGTATTACACGACCCGGAATATGAAGTAATGATGAAAAATTTTGATGATGAACTGGAGAAACTGACACAACGCATTTTCGATGAAAAATATCTGAAAAAAGTTCCGGCTGAAACATTCTCCAAATAATCTTCATTAATAACTCTCCCGGCCTATTCCGGGAGAGTTATTAAACAGCCCAAACAACAGAACAGTTTAGTAAAGGCTTACCTTTTTAAAAAAGTGATACGGGAAATTAATTTTAATCATAAAAGATTAATAGTATGAAGATATTATTTGTAAGTCCGCAAGGTTCTAATTTATATGCAAAAATGAAAGTCGGACTTCCTCCTTTAGGTGTAGCCTACCTTGCTGCCGTTACCCGCGAAAAAGGACATGAGGTCACCATCCTCGACAGGGCTGTCGACCACAGAAAGCTCACAATCGACTATTTTCAAAAATTCGATATTATAGGTATTTCAGCCGATACACCCCGCTATCCCGAGGCTGTTGGCATTGCAAAAATTGCCAAAAAAGCCGGGAAAAAGATCTTGATGGGCGGGTATCATGTTTCCTTTTTAGATAAAGAAGCACTTGACACGGGAGTTGTCGATTTTATTGTGAGAGGTGAAGCCGAAGAAATTATTATAAATCTGTTGGAAGCCCTTGAAAACAAAACCAGCCTAAAAACCGTCAAAGGTATTTCATATCTCGAAAACGGAGAGTATGTCCGTACACCTGACGCCCCTCCACCAAGAAACCTGGACGCAATGCCGTTTCCAGCCCGTGATTTGCTGCCCATGGACAAATATACCAGCCAGATGCAGGGGATGCCATTAACAAACCTGATCACCAGCCGGGGATGTCCATTTAACTGCTATTTCTGCTCATCATCAAAATTTGGAGGGCTTAAATGGCGTTACCGCAGTGCCAAATCTATTGTTGACGAGATGGAAATGCTGTACAATGATTACGGTTACCGTACTTTTGCTTTTATGGACGACAATTTCACCTTGAGTAAAAAAAGAGTGATGGATTTTGCCGACGAACTTGAGAAACGGGGAATGACCGATATCTTATGGTGGTGCTTCTCTCGTGTTGACATCCTTATCAGAAATGAAGACATGGTAAAACGAATGGCTGAGTCGGGAGCTTTCCAAATATTTTTAGGCCTTGAAAGCCACAACGAAGGGGTACTCAACGATTATGGAAAAAACGTAGGGAATACCGAACAAGACAAAGCGATTGAACTTTTACATAAATACGGAATCAATATCCACGGAAGCTTTATCATAGGCGATATAAATGAAACCGAAGATATGGTACTGCAAACTGCGAGGTGGGCCCGCGACGTAAACCCAAAAGTAACCCAGTTTTCGGTCTTAACACCTTATCCCGGAACGGCTTTGTACAACGATGTAGAAAAAGAGGGCCGGTTTCTACACAAAAAGTGGGAACTTTATGATGCTTTGCATTCTACCGTACGGACTGACAACATAAGCCCTAAACGTATCCAACAGTTGCTGATAAAAGCATACAAAATGGCTTATATCAACAAAAACAGGCTCCTGCACAAAAGACCACAATCGAAAATTATTACCGAGAAGTTGAAGAAAATGCATAAGAAACCTTTTACCATCCGCGATTTGATTGTGCCCTTTCGGGTATTTTCGGTTTTTCGTTTAGAAATGTGGAAAAGTAAAAAATATCTGAAGAATTAAGAAGACCCCGTTTTAAGAAAAGTGCGGAAAAACATCCCTGTTAATAGAGAAAAATAACATACTTTTGAAACTATTTAAAAAAAAGGAAGAGGGATAAAAGAATATATCCCGGTAATGTTTATTGCAAAATATTAACACGGTAAGTAAAACATGAGAAAACTATCAGATTATATTGTCCGGTACAGGTGGATTATACTCACTTTGGTTATGTTGCTGAGCGTCTTTTTTGGTTATCAACTTAAAAACATCCAAGTCGATTCAAACGTAATCAATTCATTACCGGCTAACGACACTATCGTTCAGTTGTTTAAACACGTCGGCAAGACTTTTGGCGGCAACCAGATGGGTATGATTATTTTGGAATCGGACAATGTGTTTGAGCCCAATACCCTGGAAAATATCATTCAAATTACTGACACCCTGCAGCACACCGACGGCATTTCTTCAGTAACAAGCTTGACTAATGTGATGAATTTTAACATCACGGAAGACAACTTTCAGATTGGCAGCCTTATAAACGACAGCAACTGGCCGAAGAATCACCAGGAAGCCGTGCAGCTCCGCAATTCAATTACATCCAACAAAATGTATCGTGCCAGCCTGGTATCGGCTGACGGAAAAGCCACCATTATCGTGTTCTTTTTCAAAAACGGCGTAAACGACCAAACCATATCCCGGGTGGTAAAAACAAAAATTGATGCACTTCATCTTCCCGATAAAATATTTTATGGCGGATCTTCGTTTATGACCACTTATGTGTCGGATGTAATTTCAACCGATTTAATCAAATTGATTCCCATTGCCTTTTTGGTGATGGCACTGGTGCTTTTCCTCAGTTTCCGTTCTTTTCGCGGGGTAACATTACCCCTGTTAACAGCCGGTCTGGCCATCGTTTGGGCCATGGGAATTTTTGTGTTGATGGGCTTAAAATTATCTATGGTTTCCAACAACGTCCCCATTATCATACTGGCAGTGGGCACAGCCTATACCATCCACATCCTGAACCGGGTAAACATGTGTAAAGACTCAGATTTAAAACATGCCATCATCAAATCGCTGACCTTGATGATTGTTCCCGTGAGCCTGACAGCCCTTACTACCATGATAGGTTTTCTATCCTTTATTTTCGGTGCTTACCTCGGGCTTATTCGCGATTTTGGATTTCTTGCTGCCCTCGGAACCTTTTTTTCGGCTTTGTTGGCCATCTTTTTCGTTCCTGCCCTACTCGCTGTCCTTCCTGATAATCGAACAAAAAAAATTGGCAATCACCGGCTTGGCGATAAATCTTTCATGGGTGAATATATCCTGAAACCTTTAAAAAATATAATTTTCCGTCATCCCGGCCGGATCATTATTTTCTGGAGTTTACTAATGATTATCAGTATAATAGGTATTTTTCATATTAAACGAAATACCAGCGTAAGCGATTATTTTAAGAAAAATCACCCGGCCACCTTGGCCGAAAATATTATGCGTGACAAATTCGGCGGGTCAAAAGTAGTATTTGTGGTTTTTGATGGCGACATGCAAAGCCCGTCAGTGTTGAAAAAAATGCTGGCCACAGAAAAATACATGAAACAAAGCCCGTTCATCACAAGCACCAACTCTATTGCCGACATTATTGCAAAAATGAACAAGGCCATCAAAGGCAAAGAAGTCATTCCTGATGCTTCATCGGTGGGGCAACTTTGGTTTTTACTTGGACAATCCGGAAGTATCAATCAACTGGTGAACGAAGATATGAATGAAGGTATTGTTATTGCCAAATTTGATGACCAGAAAGAAAATGCCGTGATAACCTTTAACAATTATCTTCAAGCCTACCTGAACAAAGAACGTTCAGCCGACTGTAAGATACACGTTACAGGGATGCCTTATGTAAATGAAAAACTTGATACAAATTTGGTTAAAAGTCAGTTTGCCAGCCTGGCGCTGGCCATAGTTATGGTACTGATTCTTGTAAGTTTAATGATGAAATCACTTCAAAAAGGGATTTATGTGAGTTTGCCCATCATTACTACAATTATTATTTTATATGGAATTATGGGGTTACTTGGTATTCCGCTAAACATTGTAACTGCCCTGGTTGCCAGTATAGCATTAGGAATCGGTATTGATTATTCTATCCATTTTATGTCGCATTACGAACACAGTTTCAGTAAATTAAACAACATCCATAATGCTATTGAAGAAACTATGATGATGAGCGGTAAAGCTATTTTAATAAACTTTATTTCGGTTTCAGCAGGTTTTTTAGTCCTTGTATTCTCCGATCTGGTCCCTATGATTTATTTCGGTATTTTAATTGCCGCCAGTATGCTGGGATCAAGTTTGGGGGCATTGACTCTGCTACCTGTTATTCTAATAAAGCGAAAAATTATTGTAAAATAAATTTGAGAATATCTTTTTAAACAAATAAACACAAATAGATGATCAGAAAATCAAAAACAATCAGCTATCTCCTTTGGCTGCTTCTGTTGCCTGTTTTTATACAAGCCCAGGAAGCACAGCGTATCGGGACACTTTTCGATTCGTTGAAAACACACCCGCAAACCAGAAGTGATGAAATCAATCTGGAAAAAGCAATTACAGGCAAAAACCTGGTATACAGTAAGTTATACCCAAGTATTACTGCTTTTGGCACTTACGAAAACTCGTCATCCCCAAATGGGATGGTTCCTTTGGCTCCCAATGAGCTATTTTCAATTATAAAGGATCAAACGCTTCCACAACCCTTCAGTAAAAATATTTTCAGGATTGGGGCAGCTGTATCCATGCCTGTTTTCGCCCTGTCAATTTACACAACAGCCGGAAAAGCCAGGATGATGATACATTCGGCACAAGCCCTGAAACATTTAAATCTCTTGAAAAACGAGGCTATCCTGGTAAGTTCAAATGCCAATATTCAGTATCTGGATGCACTTTCTAATGCATTGCAGAAAAAAAAACAGTCGTTGCTGAAAACAAGAGAAATCATAAATATAAAGGTGAAAAACCAACGTGCACCCGGGTCGGCCCTGCTAAAAATTGACGACGGCATCAATGAAATTAAGTTGCTGAAAAACGAAATTTCCATTCAACGCGAGCAGGTAATTTCGGCCATCCGTGCATTAACAGGAATCACTTTACAAAAAGCTGTTCCCATGACGCAGAAAGGCACATATCTGAGTGGTGCCCTCAGAGCCCTCGATCCGTTGAAAAACAAGCTGAAAGCCGACCAATTAGGTTTCAAGGCCGAAAAAGAAAAGCTGTTGCCTTCCATTACTTTCAATGGCAACTACAACCATAGCATGGCCAATGCATACAATAATAATCTCCGTATCAACGAAGACTTTACCACTTTCGGCTTGGGGTTACATATTCCCATCTTTACAAAAAGCCAATATACTCAAATTAAAATGAGTAAACTCGATATGGAATCTACCGAAAACGAACTGGCAAAAATGAAACTGGAATTGAGCTCTCAGGCCCGGCAATTGCAAAACAGTCTGTCGCTGATTAATCTTTCATTAAAGCTATACGCCAACAGTGTAAAAAACAAAACCGAATTACTGAAAATTGCCCGTGTTAGTTATGAATCGGATCAAATGACCATTGAAGATTATCTGAAATACGAAGACGACCTCGTTTTAGAAAAATCAAAACTTTATAAGGCCCGTGCTCAAAAATGGCAAACGCTAATGCAACTGGCCGTGATTTATGGAAATAACATTGAAAACATAGTAAAATGAAGAAGATGAATAGAAAAACAATTATCAGCATTGTAGTAGTGGTTATCCTCATTGCGGGCGGAATATTCGCTGTAAAAAGAGCACGGAAAAAAGACGCTTCTACACCTGTGGCCAAAAAATATGCCATAGTAGTTTCGACGTTTAAACCCCAAATAAAACCGGTTACGCTGAGTTTGCCTTATTTGGCCATTGCTAAAAATGATAAGGATGTAACACTAACTTCACGCATTTCGGCCCGTGTTGATTATATTAAAGCCAGCGGTTCAAAGGTTAAAAAAGGAGATGTAATTGCCAAACTGGACGACACCAGCATAAGAAGCAACATCAACAGCGTAAAATCAGGCATTGAAGCTGCCAAAGTTGCCCTTAAAAATCTGGAAGCAACTCATAAAAGAACCCTCGACTTAATTGCAGTGAAAGGCGCTTCCATTGAGCAATCGGAAATGGAAGAAAGCAATATTGCAGCACTACAATCTAAAATTGAAACATTAAACCAAAATTTAAGTGAATTAAACAATGCATTAACTTATGCCGTTATTCTTTCGCCTGTAGATGGCCGGCTGTCTAAAACCTGGGTAAATGCAGGGGATGTATCCATGCCCGGCAGGCCCATTGCAAGCCTGAATGCCAAAAACGGCTTTTATTTACTGGTACGGGTACCCACCGATTTGAATATATACGGTGTACGGTACAACCAGAAACAATATAATGCCATTAAACTAAACAGTACTTTCAACAGCCTGGCAGAATACAAAGTTTATGTGGATGCCACCGGTTTAATGAGTGGTGACCGTATTGAAGTAAATGTTGAAGTATTTAAAGGTGATGGACTTATGCTTCCTTTTGATGCTATTTTAAACCGAAATGGTAAAAGCTATGTACTGGTAAAAGAAGGTGATAAGGCCGTAGCACAAGAAGTTAGCTTGATACAATCGGGCGAAGAAGGAGCAGTAGTTGCCAACACACAATTAGAAGGTAACGAGCTGGTAGTGGCAAAACAAGATATTTTATTAAAACTACTGGGTGGTATTTCCATTCAGGTAAATAAAGACTAAGATATGTTTAATTATTTTTATAAACGACCATACACGCTATACGCGCTTATAACAGGATTTTTTATTCTTGGGATAGTGGCCTTGGTTACTTTACCCAAAAATCTTTTCCCTGATGCCAACCCACCGGAAGTTATCGTTATCACAGCTATTCCTGGAGCTACTTCTCAGGTAGCAGCCAATACGGTTTCAAAGCCCATCGAACAGGAAATTGCCCGATTAGGCGAAGTTACCGATATCAGCTCCATCAATGTGGCTAACTTTTCTATTGTTAAGGCCGACTTTAGTTACAAAAAAAGCCTTAATGCCGCAGCTGTGGATGTGGCTAATGCACTTTCTATTGCAAAGGCCAAATTACCTCCCGGAACCAATCCGGCCATTTATACGGCTGGCGATTTTACCCTCCCGGTAGATGTAATCTCTATGTCGCCCAAAAACGATAATATCAGCTTGGGCGATATCCGGAAAATGGCCGACAGTTTTATGAAGCCGCACCTTTTGAGTAATCCTGATATTGGAAACGTAGAAGTCTTCGGGGGGTATCAAAGTTCCATTAATGTGGATGTTGATCCTTTTAAGGCTAAACGTTATGGTATAAATTTCGACCTGATAGCCAAAGCACTAAATACGCTTAATCGCGATATGCCCATAGGTTTTGTAAAAGGAGACAACAGCTTTTATACTATCACCTTTTATGGTGAAAAGGACGAAGTGGAAAAAATTAAACATATTATGGTGCTGCCCAATGTAATGTTGGGCAATATAGCCGATGTGAGCTGGAAATACAAAAAACGCACTGCCGGGTACATTGGTAACGGCAAACCAGCCATTGCACTTTCCATCCAACGCTCACCTGGTGGCAGTGTCCTGGATGTTAGTAATGCAGCCCGTGCCGAAATGAAAAAACTGAAAGCCAAATACCCAAACATCCGGTTTGAAATTTCAGACACCCAACGTGATTTAATTCAATTATCGAATGCCAATATGCTATCGGCTCTTCGCGATGCCATTTTATACACTTTAATAGTTGTGTTGTTCTTTTTGGGCAACTTCAGAGCCATTATTGCAGCAGGATTGTCGATCCCTATGGTATTTTTCTCGACTATGGCTGTAATTTGGCTCAGCGGTGGCGAATTAAATATCGTAGTTTACACTGCTATTATCCTTGCATTGGGGATGTTGACCGATGATGCGGTGGTAGTACTCGAAAATGTGGAACGGCACCTCAACGAATTGAAAGAGGATCTGGAGACCGCTATACAAAAAGGGACAAAAGAGGTTATTGCTCCTATTTTTGCCGGTACGCTGTCAACCATCGCTATTTTATTCCCGTTGATGTTTGTGGGCGGCTTTCCCCAAAAAATATTTAAACCACTTATTTCCACATTGATTATTGCTTTGCTGATTTCTTTTTTCCTGTCAATTACTTTTATCCCAAGTCTTTTAAAAGTACTTTACAAAAACGGAACAGGGAAAACCAAAATTGAACTTTGGTTTGACAAAGTATATCAAAAATCGATGGGACGTCTGGTCGAGCCGTATGTGAGTGTAATTAAATTTTCAAACACAAAAAGACGACTCCTACGCCGTACATTACTGACAGTTGGGGTTTTACTCATTTTAATAATAAGTGTGAAAAGCATTATGCCCACTATCGGGAAAGATGCTATGCCACCTATGGATACAGGAATTATTAAAGCCCAGATAGGTTTTAGCTCCAATGAAACAGTAAATAGTGCTGAAATTAAGATTGAGCCTTTCCTAAAATGGCTGCGTAAACAACCATGGGCCGTGAGAAGCTCAGTGGCTTTTGGTACCGAGGCAGGTGTATTGAGCCTTGGAAGCGGAAACCTGCCGTCTGAAGCCTCCATCACTATCAACTGCGTAGACCGTTTTCACCGTAAACAAACTATGTGGCAATTGGAAAGCCTTATTCGCGATAAGCTATCGCATATGGAAGGCCTTAAACGCGATGATGTTTTCGATTTTGGAGCAACTCCCCTATCATCTATCAAAGCACCATTGGATATTCGATTGAAATCACCGGTTGTAGATGGTCTGGCAAAAAAATCACATTTGGTAGAAAAAGCTATTCAGGATGTGAATGGGTTAACTTCGGTATCTACCAGCTGGGATAAGGATTTCACTGAAATAGTACTTGATATTAATGAAAACAAAGCCCTCAGCTATGGCGTAACACCATACCAAATTGCCAGCCAAATTCCTGTAAAAGGACAAGTAATAGGCCTGAATGCCGATTTGCAGTCGATGAAAACACAGTTTGTGCGACTTTATATGAAAGGTAAATTTAGCCAGAACATACAAAGTTTACGCTTATTGCCAATTCAGACAAAATTCGGGGAAATACCCCTTGCTTCCATTGCTAAAATTAAAAAGCAGCTCACTTTTGCCAAGATCGAACGCGACAAATTACTTTATAGCGTTGACGTTAACGGATATCGTAACAAAAGGCCTATTACCCATATAACCGACGCTGCCGCTAATGCACTGAAAAAAGTAAAAGGACTTGATGATGTAGTAATTACCCAGGAAGGATCAATAGCTACCATTAACGACAGTTTTAACCGCATGACCAAAGCCATAGGTTTAGGTATCATCATTTTACTCATGGCACTCATTGCCATTTACAAATCGGTGAGGATGGCGCTAATTATGATTGTGGTGCTTCCTTTGTCGATGATTGGGGCTGCATGGGGTATGTTATTATTCCATAAACCCAGTTGTATGCCAAGTTTGCTGGGGATATTGCTGCTTTTTGGCATTATTATTAAAAACGCGGTCTTGCTTATAGACTTTTACCAGATGCACCGCGAAAGTGGCGAAGCGCCTTTCGACAGTGCCGTTGAGAGTGTCCGTATCCGTTTCCGCCCGGTAATGATGACTGCTTTTGGGACTATTGCCGGTATGGTTCCTATTGCACTGGAACAAGCCGTGGGCCTTGAACGCTTAAGCCCGTTGGCGGATGTTGCCATTGGCGGACTACTCATCGGGACTTTACTGACCTTGATATTTGTCCCTATGTATGCGTATATTGTTGATACAAAAGACAAAAAAAAGCTGAAAGTAGTAACTAAAGAAGTAAATTAAAAATATCTTAAGCGGAATGCTGACACATGTATATCAGCATTCCGCTTTTTACTAAATTTTATAAAAAATAACTCATGAAAAAGTATTTGTTTTTTGCAGGACTTGTTCTTCTGTTATGGAACCCTTTACCAATTCAGGCACAGACACAGGGTCAATCGATCCTGAAAAAAATGGATCAGGTGGTTTTTGCCCCCAAAGACAAACAGGCCAATGTTAAAATGGTACTGGTCAATTTTAACAGTGCTAAAATTAAAACCAAAGAAGCAGTGTTGTATCAAAAAGGAGCCGACACAAAACTTTTCCGTTTTACCGCCCCAAAATCAGAAGTTGGTATTTCCAGCCTTTCGTTACCCGGGGGTGTGGTGTATTTGTATCTACCCATGTTCAACAAGCCAAAAAAAATGACGAGTATCGCCAACAGCAGGACCTTTAATCCTTCCGATTTTTCGATTGAAGATATGGCTACTAAGCCTTATACCGAAAAATACAATCCGGTATTAGTAAAAACCACCGATACGAGTTATGTTTTAAAATTAATTCCTAAATCGAAGGATGCATCGTACATATATCTGTTAGCTGTCGTCAACAAAAAATATTACTATCCCGAGAAAATTGAATTTTTTAATCTGGAAAGAAAGCGCGAAAAAATTTCAGACTATTTTTACATCAAAATTGGAACATATTGGGTGCCCCGCGAAGTGGACATGACTGATTTGGTACGAAATCATAAAACAAAAATTATTATGACCGGCATTAAGCTCAACCAGGGACTACCAGATAGCTTATTTACGCCGGAAAACATGGTTCCAAAACCTGCTAACTAAAACCCTTTTTTTGTTAATTCTGATAAAAATGTAAGACCATTGACAAGTACAGGGAAAGTTGGTAATTTTATCAAAAAAAAATGATGGTAAAAAAAACGACTCGTACATTCACTGATATTCGCCGCAAACAAATTGTTGAGGCTTCTAAAGAAATCATATCTAATGAAGGCCTCCTCAAACTTTCCGTTAAAAACATTGCAAAAAGGGTGGGTATCAGCGACTCAACCATTTTTCGTCATTTTAAAAATAAGCAGGAAATATTAATGGAAATAGTTAGTAATGTGGAGGATGAACTGATTATTTCCCTGAAAAAAATCGCTATGCAGCGGACACCTGCGGTAGATCGTTTACACGAATATTTGTGTTTCCATGTTAAATACCTTATCAAGAACAAAGGAATCACACTTTTATTTTTCACAGAAGCCTCGTACCAAAACGATGAACCCATGAAAAAAAAGCTGGATGAGATCTATAACCAAATCAAACATGGCTTCTGCAAAATTATACTCGACGGAATTGCAGAGGAGAATTGGGATTCGGGAATTTCAACCGAAAATCTCGCTAAACTGTACATGGGAATTCCGCTTGTTTTAAATATTGAACTTACCTTAAACCCTAATAAATTTCCTGAAAAAGATTTTTGCAGTAAAATGCTCAGTCTGCTCCAGGCAATTATGAAACCGGCCGGAGCCTCATGATCTACTAAAAATAAATAGTTATGATCAGGAAACTGAAACCTAAAAACAAAATCAGTATTAGGATCAGGCGGTTTTTTTCATTTTTTCCGGTCCAGTTACTGTTGGGTTATCTTAAAAATAACCACCTAATCCTGCTTTCGTGGTTATTGCCGTTCTTGATTGTTGCCGGAGTATTTGGACAAAAGTTTGGCATTCCTTCACTTTATCTCACCCCTGAATACATGGGAGCAGTAAGCTTCTGGGCTTTTTTATTTGCGGGCCTCGCTACCGGAAGTTTTATTATGGCGTTTCATATTTCATCATACACGGTTATGGTACACCGATACCCGTTTATCGTTACAGTTTCCAAGCCGTTTTATGTGTATTCGCTCAACAATTCGGCCATCCCTTTTTCCTATTTATTGTACTATCTTTACCGTAGTGCTTATTTCCAACATGTTTACGAGTTAATCCCTTACGGAAATATTGTTATCAATTTGATTAGCTTTTTAACGGGAGTTTTAATTTTTGTTTTCTTTTCGTTTGGCTTCTTTTTTATTGTAGTGCGGGGCATCCCTTCTTTGTTTCATTTCAGGAGCCGGTTTTTAAAAAAACACCCTCGTTTCAGGTGGTTGCAACGGATTTCTGAGAAAGACAAACGTCTAAAAATAAAAGAGGCTCCCATCCGTGAAAATGATCCTTCGCGGGTTGAAATTTATATGCCTTCGTTCACACGCCTGGCCAAAACAGGCCGCTTTAAACAGTATAACGAAGAACAGTTTACAAAAGTGTTTCATTATCAGCATCGCCATGCCTTATACTATATTGTTTTTATCCTTGCGTTCATTTTGCTACGGGGTCTTTTTAAAAATCAACCGGCTCTTATTTTGCCTGCCGGTGCCAGTATCCAATTATTACTCACGGTGATTTTGCTTTTCACCAGTCTGCTTTACATTGTTTTCCAACGCTGGACTTTTATTGCCGTAATTGTGATGTTGTTCCTTGCTGCCTATGCTTCGCCGGGCATCATTTCTTCATACAACAACAATGCTTACGGACTAAGTTACCACAAATCACAAATCAAGCTTCTCGATCATGGTAACTTTCAACAGGATTCGCTACAAACCATCGGTGTACTGAATGCCTGGAAACAAAAAAACACCAATCCGAAGCATCCAGGTCAAAAACCACGTATGGTTGTTATTTGTACCAGTGGCGGAGGCATGAAAATGGCAGTCTGGGCTTATTACTCACTGGCCACCGCCGACAGTACGTTGGGGAACAATTTAAGGAAACGAACACAACTCATTACCGGCGCTTCGGGGGGAATGATTGGTGCAGCATACTGGCGCGAATTATTACTACATAAAAATCAACAGCAATACAACACTACAATCAGGCAGCATGTTGAGAAACTGGCTACAGATATTCTCAACCCTGTGGCTTACACCTTTTCGATGAGTGATTGGTTTTTCCGGTTGCAACATTTCAGCTACAATGGAAAAAAGTATTTTATCGACAGGGCCTATATGTTTGAGAAGACCCTTAACCGGAATTTGGGCCCTTTGCTCGATAAACCCCTTTATGCCTACCGAAAACCGGAAGAAAAGGCCAAAATCCCCATGCTTATCCTTACACCTACAATCGAAAACACAGGTGCACAATTGGTTATATCACCACTAAACGTTTCTTATCTCGTAAGAGACAAGCAAAGCCCAGTAATTAAAAATATCGAATTCCGGCATAATTACCGCAACATTGGCGCCGACAGTCTTCGCTTTTTGTCGGCCCTGCGCATGAATGCCAGTTTTCCTTACGTTAGCCCCGATGTTAACCTGCCGGGGTATCCGCGCCTCGTAGTAATGGACGCCGGACTTAATGACAACTATGGTTATATAACAGCTATTCGTTTTGTGGCTGAATTTAAGGAGTGGATCGATGAAAACACCTCCGGTTTGGTCCTTCTTCGCATTGATGAAAATGACAATGCCAATTACAATATGCTCCCCAATGTCCTTAGCAGGATCATACGCCCGTTAGGTTCATTAATCGACGACTGGAACAACATCCAGGAAATAAATTATCTTTCCATGGAAACAACGCTAAACAAAATGCTTACTGTCCCTGTTACACACGTCCGCTTTTCGTTTGGCTCGGCCAAAAATCATATTTCATTGAGCTGGCACCTCACCAAAAAAGAAAAACAAATCCTTATGAAAGCCATTCACAATCCGGATAATCTGAAATCTATCAGGCGTTTGCATACTTTGTTGGAATAACAAGACAGGCCGCTCATCGTCAATGGGGAAAGTATCGACCGCAATAAACCAAGATTTTACCTTTAAAACTTGCTTACATTGCTTGTTAGTTTGCTAACAAGATATTATTTTCCTGTTATGTATTAATCAATTTGAATACAACAACTCATTTTTACCATCAATCAATGCCAATCAAGTAGTGGTAGAGCCGATGTCTATTCCTAATTTATAGGTGTTTCTGATAGGTTCCATATTTTTCTGCTTTGAGGCATTCAACACCGTTTAATCCGGTTTGCTGTTACCGTAAATGATTTCCCACAACTCTACCAATCGTAAACCGGTACCTCGTGCATCATTAAGAGCCAAAGGATCGTTTTCGAGACCGCCCATCTCGGTAAAAGTAAAACCCAGGGCTCCACTGCCCCCCAAAATCATCCGATGTCGCAACATAAAAGCATGCAGGGTGTTAAGGGTACTTTCCATATAACGCCGGCTGGTAACCACATAGCCACCAATCTTGTTGCGCAATTCTCCTTTCATCCACCAGGTCCGTTCCATCAACTTTTTAATATCCACGCTCACATCCGAAAACTGGCTGGGCGACCCGAACAAAATAATTTCAGCCCAAAGCATCTCTTTAAAAACAGCTTGCAAGTCGTCTTCCACCACACAATAATTATTGCTTTTGCACTCGCGACACGGGCCGCAACCGGAAAAATTCAAATCTCCAAGAAAAAATTTATGAATTTCCGCCTCTTCGGGAAATACCGATAAAGCGGCATCCATCATCCGGGCGGTATTTCCCTCTTTACGAGGACTTCCATATATGGCCAATACTTTCATAATAAATTTTTTTAGCATTCGTTATAAAGTGGGTACTTATTTGTAAAGGTAAATAAAAAAAAGAACTCCAATCTCTGGTACGGATAAATTTGCATGGGCAAATTGAATCAGTTAAACGGACAGGCATTGACACCTTTGGGTCAGGCAATCAACTGGAATTCAAAATTTATCCCAACCCCGCACGGGGAAAGGTCAATCTGGATATTATTTTGTGCGGATATTAACCAAATATGGGATGCAAACCCGAAAACTGGTGGTGCAATAAAATAAAAACTTGTTCCGGCTGTTGTGAATAAAAAACTTTCATTAGGTTATGTTTCATAAAACAGCATTATGTTAATAATCGGAATTACAGGCACTTTAGGTGCAGGAAAAGGAACATTAGTCGACTATTTAATAAAACATGAAGAGTTTAGGCATTTCTCAGTACGACAGTATTTGATTGAGGAGATAGAAAAGCAGGGGCTGCCCGTAAATCGCGACAGCATGACCATGGTGGCCAATCGTTTACGCAAAAATCATCATCCGGCTTTCATTATTGAAAAATTATACGAAAAAGCCAGCAAACATGGTGGCCGTGCCATTATCGAAAGTATTCGCACCCCCGGTGAAGAAGTGCGTATCGTAGTTTAAAAACCAATCTACCTTGGCTCTTTACATGGTATGATAACATCAAGCTAAACATACCAAGTTCGACATAAGCTTTGTTCACAGCTTCATATTATTAGCAGAAAAACCTTTTTACTATTCACCCGGAATCTTGTCAACCACCTTCAGCCCCAGTTCATCCAGCTGCACATTGGAGATATGTGAAGGTGAATCGATCATCACATCACGGCCGGCATTGTTTTTTGGAAATGCAATAAAATCGCGGATTGAATCCTTACCGGCAAACATGGCAGCCAGTCGGTCAAAACCCAGAGCAATGCCGCCGTGTGGCGGAGCGCCGTATTCAAAAGCATTCATCAGAAAACCAAATTGTTCCTGTGCACGTTCTTCGGTAAAGCCAAGTGCCCTGAACATACGCCTTTGCAAATCACGGTCGTGGATACGGATAGAACCACCCCCAATTTCCACACCGTTAATCACTATATCGTAAGCATTGGCCCTTACCTTACCCGGATCGGTTTCCAGCATATCGGCATCTTCAGGTTTAGGAGAAGTAAACGGGTGATGCATCGCATGATAGCGGCCACTTTCTTCATCCCACTCCAATAAAGGAAAATCAACTACCCATAAGGCTTTGTAATTGTCAGGGTTACGAAGTCCAAGGCGTTCTCCCATCTCAAGACGTAATTCATTCAACTGTATCCTCACCTTTTCTGCTTCACCCGAAAGTACCAACAATAAGTCGCCAGCCTTGGCATGAAATTTTTCTGCCCAGCTTTTTAACATTTCCTGAGTGAAAAACTTGTCAACAGACGATTTAAAACTGCCGTCTTCCTTATATTTAACATAAACCAGGCCTTTGGCGCCAACTTGCGGGCGTTTAACAAATTCGGTGAGTTTATCGAGTTGTTTTCGTGTATAAGCAGCACAACCTGTAGCATTAATACCAACTACCAGTTCTGCCTCATCGAATACTTTGAAACCTTTTCCCTGAGCCACATCGTTAAGCTCGACGAACTCCATCCCGAAACGGATATCAGGTTTATCGGAACCATAACGTTTCATGGCATCGGCATAACTCATTCGCGGAAGATCGGGAAGCTCAACTCCTTTTACTTCTTTAAATAAATATTTTATCATGCCCTCAAAAGTATTCAGGATATCCTCCTGCTCCACAAAGGCCATTTCACAGTCGATCTGGGTAAACTCCGGCTGACGATCGGCACGCAAATCTTCATCGCGAAAGCATTTTACCAATTGATAATAACGGTCGAAGCCGGCCACCATCAGCAATTGTTTAAAGGTTTGTGGTGATTGTGGCAAGGCATAAAATTCGCCCTGGTTCATGCGCGACGGCACCACAAAGTCGCGGGCACCTTCGGGTGTCGATTTAATAAGATAAGGTGTTTCTATTTCAATAAACTGTTGGCTATCAAGATATTTCCTGGTTTCCAGAGAAAGCCTGTGACGCAGCATCAGGCTGTTTTTCAACGGGTTTCGTCGCAAATCGAGATAACGGTATTTCATCCTTAATTCTTCTCCGCCATCAGTTTCATCCTCAATGGTAAAAGGTGGTATTTTAGATGCATTTAACACATTTAACTGTTGCAAATCAATCTCTATATCGCCGGTGGCTAGTTTCGGATTTTTTGAAACCCGTTCAATAACTTTTCCTTTGGCCTGAACTACAAACTCACGTCCTAACTCACGAACCTGCTTAATCAGTTGCACGTCCGAACGCCCTTCTTCCAACAGCAGTTGGGTAATACCGTACCGGTCGCGGAGGTCGATCCAAATCAACCCTCCTTTATCACGGATGCGTTGCACCCATCCACTTAAAACAACTTCTTTATTTATATCTGCAATTCGCAGTTCCCCGCAGGTATGTGTACGCAACATTTGTATAGCTTTAAATTTTTCAGGCTGCGAAATTACAAAAGTTCAGGGATTTTAAAATCAGTTGTCCGGGAATTAATTCCTCGGCAATGAACAGGTTAAAAAAACCCCCGAAAATTTCTTTTCAGGGTTTTTTATGTTTTTTGAATACGAATTTATTCCGCCAAAATCAGCACTTTATTTTCAAGCACTTCAATAACACCTCCCTTGATGTCAAAAAATTCTTCCGATTTTCCCTTTCCCACTTTTATTTTCCCCTGTTTCAGGGCTGAAATCAAAGGAGCATGGTTGTTCAGTATTTCAAACGAACCGTCTATTCCGGGAAGCTGAACTAAATCGGCTTCTCCTTTAAAAATGGTTTTGTCAGGCGTTATAATTTCAAGATTCATCGTTTCGGATTAATTGAATATTTATATCAATATACCTGCTAATAATCAGTTTTTCATTTCAAATTATTTAGCTTCTGCAAGCATTTTCTTTCCTTTTTCTATGGCTTCTTCAATAGTTCCCACAAGGTTGAAAGCAGCCTCGGGATATTCATCCACTTCTCCGTCCATTATCATATTGAAACCTTTGATGGTATCCTCAATTGAAACCAATGTTCCTTTTAAACCCGTAAATTGTTCAGCCACATGGAAAGGTTGGGATAGAAAACGTTGCACACGACGGGCACGGTGTACAATCAGTTTATCTTCTTCCGAAAGTTCATCCATACCCAAAATAGCAATAATATCCTGTAACTCTTTATAACGTTGAAGAATATTTTTTACTTTCTGGGCTGTACTGTAGTGCTTGTCGCCCACTACTTCAGGAGTTAAAATACGAGAAGTGGAATCTAAGGGATCCACAGCCGGATAAATTCCCAACTCGGCAATTTTACGACTCAATACCGTTGTAGCATCAAGGTGGGCAAAAGTAGTAGCAGGAGCAGGATCGGTAAGGTCATCGGCAGGGACATAAACCGCCTGCACCGAGGTAATTGACCCCCGTTTTGTGGAAGTAATACGTTCCTGCATAATTCCCATTTCGGTAGCCAGTGTGGGCTGATAACCCACAGCGGAAGGCATACGACCCAACAAGGCGGATACTTCAGAACCGGCCTGGGTAAAGCGGAAAATATTATCAATAAAGAAAAGTATATCACGGCCACCGCTTTTTTCATCTCCATCGCGGAAATATTCAGCGAGTGTCAATCCCGAAAGGGCAACACGGGCGCGGGCTCCGGGGGGTTCGTTCATTTGTCCGAAAACCAACGTGGCCTGCGATTTGGCCAGTTCTTCACGGTCAACTTTCGACAGATCCCAATCACCTTTTTCCATCAGTTCTTTAAACTCATCGCCGTAGCGGATAACTCCGGATTCGATCATTTCGCGTAACAAGTCGTTTCCTTCACGGGTACGCTCACCTACTCCACCAAAGACTGACAATCCTGAATAAGCTTTGGCAATGTTATTAATGAGCTCCATAATAATCACCGTCTTACCCACACCTGCACCACCGAATAAACCGACTTTCCCTCCTTTTGCATAAGGCTCAATCAGGTCGATGACTTTAATACCTGTATATAAAATTTCCGATTGGGTAGTTAATTCTTCAAAGGCAGGGGGCTCGCGGTGAATGGGATAGGAAGTTTTACCCTCCACCTTGCCAAGGCCATCAATAGGCCGACCGATTACATTAAACAAGCGGCCTCTAATATCTTCACCTGTGGGCATGCTAATGGGGCTTCCCGTGGCAACGACTTCCATACCGCGGCGCAAGCCGTCGGTTGAGTCCATGGCAATGGTGCGAACCGTATTTTCACCAGTTGCCTGCTGTACTTCAAGTACCAGTTTTTCACCGTTTTCACGGTCAATTACCAGTGCATCATAAAGTTTTGGAAGTGATTTTTCGTCATCAAAAACAACGTCTATAACCGGGCCTATAATTTGTGCTATGTGGCCAACATTTTTCTTCTCCATAAAACGTGACGATTAGTGGATTTTAAAGGGGCAAATATAAGAATTATATGCTTATTTAAATTTTGTTTAAAGAAAAAATACCAGCATCCCGTTATATCTTCAAATTTTTCCTTTGAAAAAGCAATAACCAGAATACGCCAATGGTTATTGAAGCATCAGCAAGGTTAAAAATAGGGCGAAAGAAAACGAGGTGATTATCGGGGCCAAAAATAAAAGACGGCAGCCATGAAGGGGCATCCGAACGGGAAATATCAATCAGCGGGAAATAAAGCATATCCACAACGCGACCATGAAGAAACGTAGAATATCCTTGTCCGGGAGCTACCAAATGTGCTACACTGTGATAGGTACTGGGGGTAAAAATCAATCCGTAAAAAGCACTGTCGATTATGTTGCCCATAGCACCGGCAAAGATGAGGGAAACACTGATTATCAGTCCATTCTTTTGTTTTTTTCCACTCATCGTCCACAAATAAATCCCGATGGCGGTAACAGCCAGAATCCTGAAAATACTCAATGCCAGTTTTCCCCACTGGCCGGCCAATTGCATTCCAAAAGCCATACCATTGTTTTCGGTAAAATAGATGTAAAACCAATGGTCGATGATGGGGATATTTTCCCCCATGGACATCGTTAGCTTAATAAAGAATTTTAAAGCCTGATCCAGCAACAGTACCAGCAAGATAATCCATACAGCTTTTTTCAAAATCACTTAATTTACGGAAAGCATGTATTATTTGTTAATATTCCGGGAGCGCTGACTATTTTTGGCTTCTATGCTGAGGGTAGCATGTGGTACAGCCCTGAGCCTTTCCTTGGAAATTAATTTGCCTGTTTCACGACAAATTCCATAGGTACCGTTTTCGATACGTACCAAGGCGTTTTCCAGGTTGTTGATAAACCTTTGCTGACGTGCTGCCAGCCGGCTGTTTTCTTCTTTTGACAAAACCTGCTGTCCCTCTTCCAACACCTTAAAAGTAGGTGACGTGTCGTTGGTATCCGCCCCGCCGGAATTAGTATAAGCTTCTGTTAACAATTCGAGGTCGGCACGTGCCTTTTCAAGTTTATCCAGAATAATTTGCTTAAACTCTTCGAGTTCTTCGGCTGAATATCTGGTTTTTTCTTCTGTTTTACTTTCTTTCATGGCCTCTTATTTTAATCTGTTAATAATGTTATTAACCCTCCGAAGATACAAAATATTTTCAGAAGTTAATAGAAAAATACGGTTTAATTTTCCTGGCTTTTCTGTAAAATTAGTCGCGCTTTAATGCCGTCAACCAAATCAACCTCCACAAAATCACCTTCTAAAGAACCTTCAAGTAGTTCCATCTCTGCCAGTGTTTCCGCGCAAATATAGTTTTTAAATTTAATAAACGCGTTTTTTGTATTCGCTTCTGATGCAATTTTTAATTGAATACGGTCGGTAACCTCCAATCCCCGGTCTTTTCGAAGGTTTTGAACCCGGTTAACCAATTCGCGGGCCAGCCCCTCTTCCTGAAGGCTTTCGGTAATGGTGATGTCTAGTGCAACCGTTAAATTTTCGAGGGTAGCCACACTCCATCCCGGAATATCGAGGGTACTTATTTCCACATCTTCCGGTGTTATATCTATACTTTCATCTGCGAGTTGCAAACTGTATTTTCCTTCGGCTTCAAGTTGCCTGATATCTTCCTGGCCGAATTGGTTTATTGCCATTGCCAGTTGTTTCATCATCTTACCATATTTTGGCCCGAGACTTTTAAAATTGGGCTTGATTTTCTTTACCAGCACATCCGAATCATCAGTAAGATATTCAATTCCTTTGATATTGGTTTCCGACAAAATCAAATCTTCAACAGCCTGCACCTGTTTTTTAAAGTGCGGGTTCAGCACCGGAATCATCACCTTGTTTAGAGGTTGACGTACCCGTATATTTGTTTTTTTCCGTAGCGAAAGAATCATGGAAGAAATTTTCTGTGCCAACTCCATCCGTTCCTCCAGCTGCTTATCAATCACCGATTCATCCGCTTTTGGAAAATCGGTCATGTGAACCGAAAGGCTATTTATCCGTCCGCTCACCTTATTCAAATCATTAAACAATCTATCGGCAAAGAATGGGGCCAGCGGTGCCGAGAGCATGGAAACCACCTCAAGGCAACGATACAAGGTTTGATAAGCCTCAATTTTGTCTTTTGAGTAGCTTCCTTTCCAGAATCTTCTTCGCGATAAGCGAACATACCAGTTACTTAAATGCTCGTTTACAAAATACTGGATAGCACGTGCCCCCCGGGTAGGTTCATAATTCCCGAAGGCATCATCAACGGTTTTAATAAGTGAGTTAAGTTCAGATAAAATCCATCGGTCAAGCTCATTACGGTTTTCAACCGGAATTTCATCCTCAGCATAAGTAAAGCCGTCAATATTGGCATACAAGGCAAAAAAAGTATACGTATTATATAAGGTACCGAAAAATTTACGGCGAATTTCATCAATACCGGCCAGGTCGAACCGCAGATTATCCCAGGGTTGCGAATTACTAATCATGTACCAGCGTGTGGCATCGGGACCAAATTTTTCGATGGTAGAAAATGGATCCACCGCGTTCCCCAGCCTTTTTGACATTTTATTTCCATTCTTATCCAACACCAAACCATTGGAAACCACCGCCTTATATGCTACTGAATCAAAAAGCATGGTAGCAATGGCATGGAGGGTAAAAAACCATCCACGGGTTTGATCGACGCCTTCGGCAATAAAATCGGCCGGATAATTTTTTTCAAATAGCTCTTTGTTTTCAAAAGGATAATGTAGTTGGGCGTAAGGCATGGAGCCCGAGTCGAACCACACATCGATTAGCGAAGGCTCGCGGAACATTTTTTTACCGCTATCGGAAACCAGCACAATCTTATCAACATAAGGCCGGTGAAAATCGAAACTTTCATAATTTTCGGCGCTCATATTATCGGGATTAAAATTCCTAAGCGGATTTTCGGCCATAAATCCTGCCTTGACAGCTTTTTCGGCTTCAGCTTTAAGTTCGGCTGCCGACCCAAGGCACTTTTGTTCGCTGCGGTCTTCGGTAACCCAAACCGGCAGCGGAACCCCCCAAAAACGTGACCGCGACAAGTTCCAGTCCACTAAATTCTCCAACCAGTTACCGAAACGGCCTTCACCGGTAGCGCGTGGTTTCCAGTTGATGGTTTTGTTGAGTGATATCATCCTGTCTTTCATTGCGGTGGTTTTCACAAACCATGAATCCAACGGATAATATAAAATGGGTTTATCGGTACGCCAGCAATGGGGATAGTTGTGGGTGTGTTTCTCGATACGGAATACTTTGTTTTCCTTTTTCAGGGCAACCGACAAGTCGATGTCCAGGTTACCATCCTTATCGTCAAGTTCTTCCGAATAATCATTTTTCACATAACGACCTGCATATTCGCCATACAGGCCAACATTTACATTATTTTTTATAAAATCGGCATCCAGTTCTTCCAAACGAAAAAACCGGCCTTTCAAATCGACCATAGGCCGTTTTTCTCCGTTTTTGTCAATCAAAATAAGGGGGGCAATCCCTGATACCTGGGCTACACGGTTGTCATCGGCACCAAAAGTAGGTGCAATATGCACAATGCCGGTACCATCTTCGGTGGTAACAAAATCGCCGGTAATAACTTCAAAAGCCTTGCCCATAGGCTTCACCCATGGAAAGAGTTGCTCGTAAGCAATACCGGTAAGTGTATCACCTTTGTAGCTTCCAATAATTTCGTAAGGAATGTGTTTGTCGCCGGTTTTATAATCTTCAAAAGCCAGCTTTTTATCTTTAGGATTGAAATAAGCATTGAGGCGATCTTCTGCCAACACTACGGTTTCGGGAATTCCGGTATAAGGATTAAATGTTTTGACCCGTAAATAATTAATGTTGGCACCCACAGCCAACGCCGTGTTTGAAGGCAAAGTCCAGGGCGTGGTTGTCCAGGCAATGAAAAACACATCACCAAAAGCTTCTTCAAATAAAAATTCAGATTGTTCGTTGCGTATCAATTTAAACTGCGCCACAGCTGTAGTATCCTGTACATCGCGATAGCAACCCGGCTGGTTCAGTTCATGGGTACTCAAACCTGTTCCGGCCGCAGGCGAATAGGGTTGAATGCTATACCCCTTATAAAGCAGTCCTTTTTCAAACAATTGTTTCAGTAAATACCAGACAGATTCGATATATTTATTATCAAAAGTGATATAAGGATGATCCAGATCAACCCAATAACCAATGCGTTTGGTCAGATCGTCCCACATATCCTTGTATTTCAACACTTCTTTGCGGCAAGCCTTGTTATAATCTTCCACGCTGATTTTCTTCCCGATGTCTTCCTTGGTAATGCCCAGTGTTTTTTCCACACTTATTTCTACCGGAAGCCCGTGCGTATCCCATCCCGCTTTACGCGAAACATATTTTCCTTTTTGAGTTTGATAGCGACAAAAAAGGTCTTTGATGGTACGTGCCATCACATGGTGGATTCCCGGTTTACCATTGGCCGAAGGCGGGCCTTCGTAGAAAACAAAAGAAGGCTGTCCTTCCCTGTTTTTCAAACTTTGTTCAAAAATATGATTTTCTTCCCAAAATTTCCTTATCTCCCCGGCAAGTTGAGGCAAATCCAGCCGTTTATACTCTTGATATTTCTTCCCCATCAGGTTTGATTTTCTTTTACTATCCAAAAAAATGAGGTGCAAAATTAGAAAATTTTGATGCAAACTGTATATAAAATTTTGATTTGCATAAAAATAGTGGGATTAATAGGGGCGGTTTTGCCTGGAAACGCAAGACCTTATGTTCCTGAAAGGTTTGCGCGCTATTTTTAAGGTAAGGTGGTTGGGTTGAGATGTAAAGGATCTCGCACCCGGAAATGCACGCCGGTTTAAATGTTCAGCCCAAAATTTTATATTTGTCATTAAAATAGCGCAATGAAAAAAGTCTTCCCTTTTATAAAAGAGCAGTTGAGCCGGGACATTTCCGTAATGCTGATGGTCGTAATCCAAAGGAATGGCAGCAGCCCCGGCAAAGTGGGATTCAAAATGGCAGTTGCTGCTGACGGGGAAATTACAGGTTCTATTGGCGGCGGGACGATGGAACACCTGCTGGTGGAAAAATCGAAAAAGCAACTTCAAAATTCATCGGAATTAAAACCGTATTTACTTTTTCAGAATCACGATCCGGAAGCTACGGAAAACAAATCGGGCATGATCTGTTCAGGTAGCCAGGCGGTGGCTTTTTTGCCGTTGCTAAAGAAAGATATGCCTTTGGTGGAACTGGAACATATACAGCAGCTTTGGCTTTTGGAGGAGCTACATCTACATCACCAACTACTGCAAATAATGAAGAATGGAATGGAGTAA
>CAJXKB010000001.1 GCA_913055825.1 uncultured Bacteroidota bacterium | reverse complement strand
AAAACGAAACCGTATTCAAATCTTTGGGCGACATAATGTATTTTCCATCTACTTCCAGTTCCAAATCCGACTCGGTATCTTTCACCGTATATTTTCGGCGGCAGGGTTGTAAGCAAGCGCCCCGGTTGGCCGACGAGTTTAAATTATCCAGGCTCAAATAACATTTTCCCGAAACGGCCATGCATAAAGCCCCATGTGCAAAGATTTCAATTTGTATCAGTTCGCCTTTCGGACCTCGTATGTTTTGCTCACGGATAGCAGTTGTGATGGCTTTTACCTGATCCACACGCAGTTCGCGTGCCGTTACCATCACATCGGCAAATTGTGAATAAAATTTTACCGCTTCAATGTTGCAAATATTGGCCTGGGTCGACATATGGATTTCAACGCCCCTGCTGTATGCATATTGGATAACCGACTGATCCGAAGCAATGATGGCCGTAATGTTGTTTTCTCTGGCAGCATCCACAATGCTTTTCATCAATGCCAGCTCATCATCATAAATTTCAGTGTTCAGCGTAATGTAGCTCTTAATGTTGTTTTCTTTACAGATGGTTGAAATTTTAACAAGGTCGTCTAAGGAGAAGTTTTTGGAAGAACGCGAACGCATATTGAGCTTGTCAATACCAAAATATACCGAATTGGCTCCGCCTTGAATAGCAGCCATCAGCGATTCGTAAGATCCAACCGGTGCCATGATTTCAACATCTTTTGCTGTCATATAGAGTTTGTATTGAGGGTGCAAAAATAATAAGAAACCAACACCCGCACGTAGAAAACTTACCCGCAAAGCACACAATGGGAGTTGCAAAACACACACACAATCTCAACGCAACCAACAAAGAAGAATCGCGGGACTAAAAGGAGTGCGCATTTTTACCGGAGAGTTTATTCATAGGTTATGAATGATTTTTAGGGGTTAATCGATAATTTATTTAAACCGGAAACGCCACCCTGCTCCTATAAATTATGGTTAATCAGTTATTTATTCAGGAGTCATCCGGAACAAAAAAAATATTTTAGGTCAACTCTTGTTTTTGTAAAATATTTATCAGTTTATTTGTTTATTATTTCAAACACAAAAAAGGGAGTCGATTATGTGTTCAATTTTAGGGGTCCTGGATATTAAAACAGGGACGGCCAAACTCCGTGAGCAGGCATTGGAGATGTCGAAAACCATGCGGCATCGCGGACCCGATTGGTCGGGAATTTATGTGAATGAGGAAGCCATCCTGGTTCACGAACGTTTATCAATTGTGGATGTGGAAAACGGTGCTCAACCGCTTATGAGTGCCGATGGCCGCCTTGCGCTTGCCGTCAACGGCGAAATTTATAATCACAAAGAACTCGAAAAGAACCTCAATCTTCCCTACGAATTTCAAACCAAATCGGATTGTGAAGTCATTAATGCGCTGTATCTCGAAAAGGGCAACGATTTTTTAAATGAACTCAACGGTATTTTTGCCTTTGTTTTGTACGACAATAAAGATCACTCCTACCTTATTGGTCGCGACCATATTGGCATTGTTCCGCTCTATTACGGCTATGATGAGCTGGGAGAATTTTATGTAGCCTCCGAAATGAAAGCACTGATTGGGCATTGTACCCGTATCGAAACTTTTCCTCCCGGGCATTATTTTAGCAGCAAAGACCGGAAATTTGTTCGTTACTACAATCGTGACTGGGAAGATTATGAAGCTGTAAAAGATAATGTAACAGATAAAAAACAACTGAAAACGGCCCTCGAAAATGCGGTGCACCGTCAGTTAATGTCGGATGTGCCATACGGGGTATTGCTTTCCGGTGGTCTCGATTCATCGATTATTGCTGCCATTGTTCGCAAATATGCCCAACGGCGGATTGAGTCGGGCGACTTAAAAGAGGCGTGGTGGCCACAGGTACATTCGTTTTCTATTGGATTAAAAGGCTCTCCCGATTTGGTGGCCGCAAAAAAAGTGGCCGATTACATTGGTTCGGTGCACCACGAATTTGTCTATACGGTTCAGGAAGGGCTTGATGCGGTTCGTGATGTGATTTATCATCTCGAAACCTATGATGTAACCACCATACGTGCGGCAACCCCCATGTACCTCATGGCCCGTAAAATCCGTTCCATGGGTGTAAAAATGGTGCTGTCGGGCGAAGGAGCTGATGAAATTTTTGGCGGCTATCTCTATTTTCATAAAGCCCCCAACGCACAGGCTTTGCACGAAGAAACCGTCCGTAAATTGTCAAAATTGCATCTGTACGACTGTTTGCGTGCCAACAAATCGATGGCTGCCTGGGGTGTGGAAGCCCGGGTGCCGTTTTTGGATAGAGAATTTCTCGATGTGGCCATGCGGCTGAACCCCGAAGACAAACGGGTGAAAGACGGGAAAATGGAAAAACATATTTTGCGCGAAATTTTCAGCGACTATCTTCCCGAAGAAATTGCCTGGCGTCAAAAAGAGCAGTTTTCGGATGGTGTGGGTTACAACTGGATTGATACACTGAAAGAAGTTGCAGCAACAGAAGTTTCGGATCTGGAACTTGAAAATGCCGCTTTCCGCTTTCCTGTTAATACCCCCATGACCAAGGAAGGATATTATTACAGGATCATTTTTGAGAAAGCCTTTCCGGGTGACCAGGCTGCCAAAACCGTACCGGGTGGTAAATCGGTTGCATGCAGCACCCCCGAAGCACTTGCCTGGGATAATTCGTTGAATAACGTAATTGACCCTTCCGGCCGGGCGGTTCAAAAAGTTCATAAAGAATCTTATTAAATGAACTAAAAAAAGAATCGAAAAGGCCGGTAAAAAAATACCGGCCTTTTTTATGATACAAGAATTAAAACATAGCGTGTTAAACCATAAAAAAGTTAAACGAAAGCAGATAAAGACAATCATGAAAAGCTGTAAAAGCATGAATGCAAACGTTTGTTTATGTATTTAATTGATATAAAGTTATTTATAATGAGTTTTGAAGTGTAATAATTGCTAATTTTGTTTCCATAAAGTAATGGGTCAAAATGATTTCAACCGGGAAATACATTTATACCCTGCTTTATGATAATTTTTAATTAAAGAATCATGAGACCACAAATCAACACGAAACTAAAACTGGGTGAGGATGCCCTTGCTTTTATCGACCTTTACCGGTCGCTCCAAACAATTGCCGAAAATTTTCTGCCAGCCTATTTTTTGAATTTGTTGGAAAATTTTAACCGCCTCTGTTTTGAAGAGGCAGATGACCCGGTTTACCAACAAAAAGAGATCAACCGACAATTAATGCGGCTCAAAGAGGCTTTTCCCTCTTATACTGATGTTTCTCTCATGCTTTTTCCTCATGAAGAATCAAAGGCTTTTCAATATCGCTCGCGGCTCAACCAATTTCGAAGCCGCTTGGTTGAGCTGATGGATACCGAATTGATAAATGATGAAAAACAGGCCGAAGCCAGACAAATATTGCAATTTCATGATTTTTCCATGGGCACGCCACCTTTTACGCAAAAGAACCTGCAATTCAGATTTAATATTTTGTTGGGTGAAGAGGTTTCGGCATTGCGACGTTTTCGTGAAGTGTTGGGCATCAACAACGAGGTGGAAAAATCGCAATGGAATTACCTGATGGATGTGCTGGAGCAAATGGTGGTGCAAAGTGCTCACTATACTACCGGAGCCGAAAAGGAAGATTTTCTGGATAGAATGTCGCAGAATGTTTACCTGAAAGGGCTGAACGGTTTTTTGAAAACGGCGGTAAGCGGAAGTCCCGATACGGCAATTAAACTCATCCGTGAGGAGTTGTTTAACCCGCAACAACTCGAAATTGTCTCTTTTGAAGACAGCGAAAATTTGTTGCATCAGCTAAAACAAAACAAAACCGCCGTGTTTGTGGTTAAGGTGAAGTCGATGAGCCACAATCCATTTAACAAATCAGAATGGTTCCCGTTTCTCAGCCGGATGATTTTTGTGGATGATTCGCCCATGGCGCATCGCACCAACATCAGTTTGGTTTTTTGTTTTCACAACAAAATCATTCAAAGCCTGAATAAGGTGCACACCAAAAAATTGGGGGCTTTGGCCAACAGCCAGATGAACCTGCGACTGCTGCTCGAAAAAGTGAACCTTTCCCATCTTAAAAAGTTTAAAACACTGATTGATGCTCAAGTTAAAATTTATAACGATGAGCTTGATCAGATAAAAAAGGAACAGCTTGGCGAAACCGGAAATGTCTTAAAAAACCAAAGTCTCTTTAAGCTGGATGAATTTTCGCGGCAGCTCATTAAGGACAAGTACAGTCTTGAAAAGCTGGGCAGCTATCTTAATCTTGTCATGGGTTGTGCCGATCCTGTGCAACTCAAAAAGCTAAACCGTACTTTAATAGAAACGTTTGAAAAACAAACTTTAAAATACTTCTATTCGGGAAACAAAAAGTTACACATTGCCACCATCGTCGAAGGAGGAGGCAGAAACCAAATTAAAACCTATGGTGAGTATCTTTTGCAGCGAAAATTGGAACCGGTAGACAAGGAATTGGTCAACCGCTGCCGCGTTATCCTCGATGTTTTTCCGGACACCTATCAGCGTACGCTAAAAAATCATTTTCATAAAAATTTTGGGATTAATCTTTTCCTTGAAAAGTATCAACAATATCTCATTAAAGCTGAAAATGAAGCCGATAACACCGGAAGGTTAAAAAACATGCTCATCGATTTGGGTATTTTGGATCAATACAACAACCTTCCCGTTAAGGAGCAAAATATCATTAAAGAATTTATCAGCAACCTGACAAATCTGAAAAAAACCTCTATTTCGGATGATGTGCAAATGATTATTCGCGATGTGCTTTTCGGTAAGGAAGATAAAGTGCTGAAACCGTATATTTTGTTCAATAAATACGCTTCGTGGGAGTATCTCGACCTGTTTCCCACCGACCGCTTCGACATCAATCCGTTTGACCTTGAAATTGGGATAACCCCCGAAGGACGGATCGATTTTGAAAGGCTTACCAACCGTCTGGAAAGAATGAAAAATACTTTTCAGATATTTGATGAAACCGGCAGATTGTGGGATCGCTTTAGCGAAAACCTGACCATCGTGATTAACGATCCTTCAAACCCGTCGGGATATTCCGATTTTAACAACCAAAATCTGTTGGAATTTCTGAAGTTTATCAGCACCAGCAAAATTACTTTGTTCCTGGATGAGGCTTACAACGACACCATTAAAACGGAAGATCAATCGGAACCCAAATGGCGCACCATTTCGCGGTATGTGATGGATAACATCGACCAGAAATACAATCGCTTAAATCTGGTTTCGTCGATTTCGACTACCAAAAACCTGGGTGCCACAGGCGACCGGTTGGGTGCTTTGGTGGCGACCAATGGTAAAAAAGCCGTGATTGATTTTGCACGCAAAAACAACAACAAGGAATCGGGAAATACCAATTCGCTGTATATGTTGGTCAGCATTTTGCAAACGGCACAGTTGGCCAAAGCCATCAAAAACAAGCTGGAGGAAAAGCTGCCTCGCAACGCTTCCCGAAATAAATTTAAAAACATCATCCGGCAGTACCTCATCGAAACCTGTAGTGCTGAAACCGAAGAAAAAAAATCAGCGAAAAACGTTTTCTTCCCGCTTCTTTTTGAAGGAAGTCCGTTGCATCTGTTTTTGCTAAATGAATTGACGGCACTTGACAAACTGGACATGCTGGAGCTTCCTGACGATTTTAAATACAAAGACGAACCCTTCTTTGCCTATTATCAAAAGCAGTTGGTGCGTTCGCTGAACAGTTTCAGGGTGAATAAAAATTTCCGTAACGAGTCGTTAAAGCGATTGAATATTGCCAAAAAAACGGGTAATGATCTGCTTTCGGGCGAAATGGGGAAATATGCCCGGGTGGTGGCTTCCGATGGGTCTTTTCTGTTTAACATCCAATTGAACCATTTCTTCTCTTATCAGGATTTGGAAAAGTTCACCCAAAAATTGGCCGAACAGCGGGGCATTGCCGTCATTCCCTATCAAAATGGGTTTTTGCGATTTTCGCTTGGCGGATATCTTGAAGGCACCGCCGCATCGTACGAGGTATTTCAAAAAGAGATTAAAAATGCCCTGGAAATGGTGTTGAAATACTGGCAGAAATTTTATGAAGCCAAAGAAGATGAAAAAAACCGGGGACGCGGCAGCGATGCGCTTTTGGAAGAAATTTTTTCGCTGCCGTCCGAACGGGCCTTTATGGATCAGGTTATGAGCGACTTTAGTCCGGTTACCAAGCTTAAAAAGAAGGCCTTTAAAAGTTTGCTGATTGATAACCGCTGGACGCTTTATCATGCACCTCCCACCATGAGTGGCGTGAGCATACACAGCATCGACAATTCGCTCAATTCGGTGATTGAGTTTTCTGATGAGCTGGGACAGTGTACCAATTTGTTCGAGTTTATTCAAAGCCGTGCCTTTACGTCTATCTATGAAAATCTTTTGCCCCAGGTTTATCCTAATATTCCTGCCATTAAGCATTGGTCGTTTGGACGTGTGCTGGCGCGTTTTGGAAAATCGGAACTGTTGAAATATATTTCAAATAAACTGACTTACGAACCCAATCATTATGTGCTGGATGCCCCGGATGAAGACCTAATTATGGCCGAAATTCTGCTGGAGATGGAAAAATTGCTGTTTTCTTCCGGTAAAACAAAAATTCTGGCACTGAAAAGCAGTGGAAACCACCGGGCCGATGTGGCGCGTATGGAGGGAATCAATCAGATTTTGAAGAAATATATCCGGGAATTGCTCTTGCATTTTAATTTGCCCTTCGAAAACCAACCCGCTGCCCCGTCACTTAAAGAACTGATTGTTAAAACGGCTGAAAAATTTACGGACATCTCCGGACTAACGCCTGATCAAATCGACCTTGATATTGCCCTGAAAGCCTTTAGCGACAATCTTTACCAACAGCTTGAATCGAAAAATCTGGTCATCGGTAAAAAACTTTTTGGAGATATCAACCGGCGCATCCTGCAAAGTGTTTCTTCTATGGATTTGGGTATCGGCGAATCGCTTATTTACCTGTATCTGTTGACCGAGAAGAGTCATTTTACGGAGAATATGATCAATCTTTTCGATTCTTTTAATCAAGAGTTGAACGGTATGAGCGACCGTGAATCCGAAGCTTTGGTAGCTGATTTCCTGTATCGTAGCCTTCCGGCTCAGTGGGATTTAATTTGGGACGAAGTCCTTCAAATGGCGCATAAAAAAATCGATTATTCGGAAATTCACAACGAAATCAGGTGGTTTGTACTTTTCCTTATTAAGCAAATGAACAGGACCAAAGCCAACGAGCACTATTATCCATATGTGCATACCACCATGCGTTTGGCCGAAGCCGAGTTTACCCGACAAAACTCATCCATCAACGAAATGGTGCAGCATGGAATAAGTGTTTATCAGGGGTTTGATGTTCAACAACACCCGTTAACTCAAACAAAGGATTCGTCACTAAGCTGGATTCCCGATTTATTGTCGCGCTGTGGCGTGATTGCCACTGAGCAAAATGTACAAACCCATACCCGAATTGTAACCGATTCAAAAAAGCGTGAATTTCCTTTCCACCGGCTCGATCGTCTGTCGCGTCGTAATGAAAAAGATCCTGCTTTACAGCTTGGGCAAGGCAACGATTACATTAAAATAATGGATTCGCGACCTCAGTCGGACTTTTTCCTGAATCGCATCAAACAGTTTATGCCTCACATGGATTTCAACGATTATCGGTGTAAGATTTTCAATGGCGGCTTGGTAAACGAACTCTTTATTTATCACAAATCGTATATGAAATACCTGGCCGATAACTTCAGGTTAATGGAAAAACAGGAAATTTCGATCGAGGATGTGCACCGTTTTGTACCCGATACCATTTGTTTCTACGGTTTGCCCGAAAAGTTGATTTCCTTCCCGCAAATCGGTTATTTCGATATTCCGGGTCCACAAGGAAACATCAAAACCATTATCGCCCCTTTACGTAAAGAGGTTGATTATTTTGGAGACATTAAGAAACCGCGCCTCACGGTGATGAACGAAAAAATTAAAGAAATGGGCGGCATTCCGGTTCATGGCTCCATGTTTGCTGTTGAGGAAGAAGACGGGGCGATTTTTGTCGTGCAAATTAGTGGCGATAGCGGGGTGGGTAAATCCGAAATGCTGGCAGCCATGATGTTGAAATGGATGAAAAATAACCTGACCGGCGTCCGATCCTTGAAAATGATTGCAGGCGACATGTTGCATGTTTTTCCTGATAAAGAAGGAAACCTTTACGGCATTGGTACCGAAGAGGGCGATTTTAGCCGCGTAACTGATTTTGACCCCGAATACATTAAATATTACAACAGCCTGTTTGAGAGTGCTTCCGACTCCAACGTGGAAGACCTCAACTCGCGAAGTACCATCAGCGGATTATGCGATGTAAGCATGCCTTATAAAATTGATATTATGCTTACAGCCAGTAATTTTGCCCGTGAAGAAGCCGGAATTACCCGGTACGAAAATCCGGAAAACTTTATCCTTTACCGCAATTCGCACGGCGAACGCAAGGAGAAAGCCACCAGTGGCGATAATCCCAATTTTCAACGGACGCTGATGCGCTATACCGGCGATAAGGAAATTGTGGAGGTGATGGACCGTCACGGAGCTTACATCGACGATGTACTTGATTGGGAATATGATTCCTTTACCGGGAAGTTTTATCTCTGCTCTTCCTATAAAATGATTGAATTGCTCAACCTCGAAGAAATTGTCAATAAAATATTTTCCGGTAAACTTGTTCAGAAGAACAATCAGGCATGGAGCATTCAAAAAGTGACTTTTGATATCATCAAAAACCGGTTTGTTGCTTCCCTGGTGCATGAGCAGGAAGAAGAAAAACAGATGATTGACCGGCAATTGTTTAATTCCCTTTTCGATGCTTTGGCAAGCACGCCGGCAGGGCAACCCTTCGTATCGGAAGAGGGTGAATTTGAATCGAAAAAACACTTAATTGACTTTTTGAAAAACCGGGCGGCCAAAAAAATTCAATTGGGGATTCTTTCCACCGACCTGGGTCGAAAAGGAAAGGAAATTACAGGGCCGCAAATTGCCGCAGAGGATATGAGGCGGTTAATTCGCGAAGTGCGCAACGCCCGTCCCGATATCAGTGAAAACAAAAACCGCGTGATGTTGATGGTTCAACAACACTATGGACAGGCCCTTGGCCAACAAAGCAATGCCGAAATAGACCGCTATAATTTTTGGTTGTGGCAAATGCAACAGATGCAAAAAGTTGAATTGGTAAGGATTGACCATCCCGACGAAAAAATCGACTTGTCACACATGAAAAACCGCCTTGACCCCAATCAAGCGTTTCAACCTTTGTTGGTTACGCCAAACCTGAACAGGGAAATTACGGGTATGAGTGAAACCTTTGCACAATTGATGGAATTGCCCGAGATAGAAAGTCTGGTTAAGGATTTCATGGCCTCATCGGCACAGCTTTTTGTGGCGGATAACTATTCGGAAGAGACCACCCTGAATAACCTCATTGTGCAGCTGTTGCTCATAAACCGGTATATTTTGCCCGATGATTTGACAACGGGCATGCTGATGGAAAAGGTTGACCGCGAAACCCTTGCTGCAGCAAAATTTGCTGCCCTTGAGGTGCTCAAACAAAAATAAATCAATCCCATGGCCGGGTGAAATAAATTCGGCCATGGGATTCAATAAAGTTATCGAACGGCGATGGTTTCAATTTCGACCAATACCCCCAACGGTAAATCTTTCACCGCAAAGGCTGCGCGTGCCGGCGGGTTTTCAGGATAATATTTACCGTAAACGGCATTCATGGCAGCAAAATTCGCCATGTCGCTTAGCAGGCAAGTCGATTTTACCACATTCGAAAAATCGTAACCGGCCGCATTTAAAATGGCACCGATGTTTTTCATAACCTGTTCGGTTTGTTCGGTGATTCCGCCTTCCACCACTTTTCCCGTTTCGGGATTGATGGCTACCTGACCTGATATATACAAAGTTCCTTTTACTTCAACGGCTTGACTGTATGGGCCAATGGCTGCGGGCGCATTTTCTGTACGGATAATTTTTTTCATGGTTTGTGTTTTTCTTCAAAAATACAAAACGAATTTTAAAACCAAGGCAAAAGCTGCCATTTACCGGTCACCCATCTGACGGGCGCCCGATTTTATTTACCTTTCTGAAATTGCAGGCCAATTGGTTTGTACTTTTGTCTGGAAATACTACCGGAATGTCAAAGGAATTTATCAGCCGTGAAATAAAGATTGGAACATTACGCCTTGGACGAAAACAGCCTGTGCGCCTGCAAAGTATGACCAATACGCCCACCCTCGACACGGCGGCTACTGTGAATCAGGTGATTCGATTGGCCAATGCCGGATGTGAGATGGTGCGTATTACGGCGGCCAATATCCGCGAAGCGGAAAGTTTAAAAAACATCAAAGCCTCATTGATAAAAAAGGGAATCGATATTCCTTTGATTGCCGATATTCATTTTCTTCCCCGGGCTGCCGGGGTGGCGGCAAAAATTGTGGACAAAGTACGCATTAACCCGGGTAATTATGTGGGGCCGCAGCATAAAAAGAGGACCTATACCGATGAGGAATATCGTGATGAATTGCGGCTGACGGCACAAAATCTTGAACCGCTGTTGAAAAGTTGTAAAACACATAAAACGGCTGTCCGAATCGGTATTAATCACGGTTCGTTATCCGACCGGATTTTGTACCGGTATGGAAATACTGCCGAGGGGATGGTGGCTTCGGCCATCGAATTCATTGAAATTTGCCGTCTGGCCGGATTTGATAACCTTGTGATTTCGTTGAAATCGAGTCATGTACCCACCATGCTGAAAGCCAACCGGTTGATGGTTGAAAAGATGAGGGCTGCGGGATACGATTATCCACTTCACCTGGGGGTTACAGAAGCCGGCAATGGCGATGAAGCACGGGTAAAGGCGGCGGCCGGCATCGGTGCCCTGCTGGCTGACGGCATCGGTGATACCATCCGTGTGTCACTCACCGAAGCCCCTGAAAATGAGATTCCCATTGCAAAAAAACTCATTGAATTTTATGGCCGTGCACGAAAAACAATGCCTCCTTCGGAGGTTACGTTTTATTCCGTGCAAGGGGCACAACAGAACAAAGCTCCGCTGGTTGTAACCACTTCAAAAGCCTCAAAATCCGATGTTGAGGCCGGTGTTTTATCTTTACGGAAATTCGATTCCACATCGGACCCGGAAAACAAAATTATCAAACTCTCTTATCCCGGCATTGCGTTTGAAGATTTGTTGCTACGGGTTCCTGCCGATTTTGCACGCGCTGTAAAAACCTGCAAACCGGGAGGAATATGCATTGAAAATGAAAACCGGACTTCCGATGAAATCCATGCCGAGTTGGCATTGAAAACCTTGCAGGCGCTGTCGTTGAGATATTCACAAACCGAATTTGTGGCCTGTCCCTCCTGTGGCCGGACTCAATTCGATATTGAAGCCCTGTTGGAGGAGGTGAAATCAAAACTCGGTCATTTAAGTGCGCTGAAAATTGCTGTGATGGGATGTGTGGTGAATGGTCCCGGCGAGATGGCCGATGCCGATTTCGGTCTGATGGGAAGTGGTCGCAACCGGGTGAACCTCTATCAAAAACAAACATTGATTGAAAAAAATATCCCCATCCGGCAGGCGGCTGACAAACTTCTACAAGTCATCCGCCAAAAGGGATAATCACACACTTTGGATTTCTTTTTTCCAACAAACCGTAAAATTTCATGCCCATGATTTGCAGAGTTCAATGGCTGTAGCGGGATACGTTAAACTATGTTAAATCAGTGGATGTTCTCTTTACACAAAAAAGAAATTTTATAAAATTGCACCGTTTTATTCGTGTTCTTCTCTTTTAAAACAGTAAAATTATGGATGTTGTAGTTGAGAACCTGACCAAAACCTACGGCACGCAAAAAGCGGTCGACCATCTCTCTTTTAAAGTGAAAACCGGCGAAGTACTCGGTTTTTTAGGTCCCAACGGTGCCGGGAAAACCACCACCATGAAAGCCATTACCAGTTTTTTAATTCCGGATGAAGGATCCATTCGCGTGGGGGATTTCAGCGTGGACGAACAGGCCGAAGAAGTTAAAAAACACATCGGTTATCTTCCCGAAAGTAATCCGCTTTACGAAGAGATGCCTATCATTGATTATCTGAAATTTGTGGCCAAAGTGGAAGGGATTCCTGCCGGGCAGATGGAAGAAAAAATACGGGAGGTCATTCGTGTGTGTGGCATCCAAAAAGAAAAACACAAAAAAATTAGCGAGCTCTCCAAAGGATATAAACAGCGGGTGGGTTTGGCGCAGGCGCTTATTCACGACCCGGAGGTGCTGATTCTTGATGAGCCTACCACCGGTTTGGACCCCAATCAGATTGTGGAAATCAGAGAATTGATAAAAAAAATAGGCCGCGAAAAAACGGTCATTCTCAGCTCACACATTCTTGCGGAGGTAGAGGCCACATGCGACCGTATCCTGATTATCAATAAAGGAAAAATAGTGGCGGAGGGAACTACCGAAGAGCTTAGAAAAAAATCACAGGCCCACGAAGTTTTAAAAGTTACCATCGAAGAGGGGGATGTCAATGATATTTTTAATGCCCTTCAAGCCCTCGACGAAATTGACAGGGTCGATTTTATCGATCGTGAAAATGCCGAATTCGAAATACAAAGCCGCAGCGACTTATCTGCCCGGCGGGCCATCTTTAACCTTTGTGTTGAAAAGCATTGGATACTCACCCAATTGACACCCATCGAAACAAAACTTGAAGACGTCTTCCGGAAGTTAACCCTGAACTGATTCCCGTCGTTGACACCGGATTCTATCCCTGTTTTGTTTCCTGTAAAATTGAAAGGGACAAAGTGTAAAAAAAACAAATCAAATAGTTATAAAATAATCAACCATGAAAAAAATAGGAATTATTGCGAGCCGTGAATTGAAAGCCTATTTTGACTCGCTGATGGCCTATGTGTTGCTGGTTCTCTTCCTGGGTTTTACGGGTTTCTTTACCTGGATTTATGGAAGCGATATTTTCTACATTAAACAGGCCAGTTTGCAGGTTTTTTTCAGCGTGGCTTATTGGACACTCTTTTTCATTATTCCGGCACTTACCATGCACCTGCTTTCAGAAGAAAATCGCTCGGGAACTCTGGAGCTTTTACTTACCAAACCGCTGAGCGATTGGCAAATCGTAGTTGGGAAATTTCTGGCACCCCTTGTGTTGATTGTCATTGCCCTGGCGCTCACGCTGCCCTATTACATCACGGTAGCTCGTCTGGGTGATATCGACCATGGTCAGGTGTTGAGCGGTTATTTGGTACTTATCTTGTTTAGTGCCATGTATATTAGTCTCGGACTTTTTACCAGCAGCTTAACTAAAAATTCCATCGTTAGTTATCTGATTACCGTGTTTATCGGGATTTTCTTTCAAATTATTTTTCAGATGATTGGAAGCAATCTTCCGGGAACTTTAGGGCATTGGCTCAATTACCTGAGCATGAATACCCATTTCGATTCCATGGCCCGGGGGTTAATCGATTCGAGAGATATCATCTATTTTCTCATGTTTATTACGCTTGGGTTGGTACTCTCCGAAAGCATGCTTATCAAGCGCCGGTATTCTTGAGTGGATGGCTCAATGAACGCCTGAATACTAAAACGCCCCGAAATGGACAGGCTAAAAAAGTAAAGCATAACAGACAAGGTATTGTATAGAAATAGAAGAAGATTTAAAATAGCAAACCCATGAAAAAACAAACCAATACAATTCCATTACTATTATTGGTGGCCATTTTTATTCTGATAGCCGTTATTTCAGATCAATGGTTTTTCCGGATCGATGTCACCAAGGATGGTCAATATTCCCTGAGCCAAACCACCAAAAATATATTAAAGCAACTGGATCAACCCGTTACCATCACAGCCTATTTTACCAAAGATCTTGCTCCCGATCTGGAAAAAATAAAAAACGATTTTAAGGATATGCTCATCGAATACAACCGCTTGTCGCATGGCAAGGTGGTGTATAAATTTGTTAATCCGAACAAAAACAAAAAAATTGAGCGAGAGGCCCTGAAAGCAGGTATCCAGCCGGTCCTTTTTAATGCCCGCGAAAAAGACCAGGTAAAACAACAGCGTGTATTTATGGGAGCGAAAATTCAAAAAGGAACAGCCTCCGAGGTTATTCCTTTTGTCAATCCCAAGAGTAGCATCGAGTATGCTCTCTCTACCGCCATTAAAAAGTTAAGCGTGAAAAACAAAGCCCTGATTGGTTTTGTTCAGGGGCAGGGCGAACCGAAATTGAATGCTTTTCCTTCGGTTTTAAAAGAACTTCAGGTGTTGTATCGGGTTAATCCGGTGGAACTTACGGATAGCCTGAAAAATCTGTATGATTATAAAACATTGGTAATCAATGCGCCAAAAGATACTTTTGGAAAACAGCAACTAAATATGCTGGATGATTACCTTCATCACGGCGGCAATCTGTTTATTGCCATAAACCGGGTGGAAGGTGATTTTAAAACCGCCATGGGAAGTGCTGTTAATACGGGTCTCGAAAAATGGTTAAGCAAAAAGGGAGTGGAAGTTTCTCCTGCGTTTGTGGTGGATGCGCAGTGTAATTCGGTAGGACTTACCCAACAAAACGGCGGCTTTACCATGACTACCCAGATTCAATTTCCTTATCTGCCAATTATCACGCATTTTGCCAATCATCCCATCACCAAAGGACTTGAAGAGTTGTCTTTACAATTTGCCAGTCCCATTCGTTATACGGGTGATAGTAGCCGGCAGTTTATTCCGCTGGCATTTAGCTCCAAATTGTCAGCAAAAATGAATGCCCCCCTGTTTTTTAATGTGAACAAAAGGTGGGTGAAATCTGATTTTCCCGATCATGCTTTGGTGGTGGCCGGTATTTTGGAAAGTCCTAACAAAGCCAAAACAGGAAAAATTGTGCTGATTAGCGATGGCGATTTTGCACAAAATGCCGGTCCGAATGGGCAGCAGCGAGCCATTACCCCCGACAATGTAAACTTTATGGTCAATGCCGTGGATTGGCTGTCAGATGATACCGGACTAATAAACCTGCGAACGAAAATTATCACCGCAAGGCCGCTAAAACAAATCAGTGAAAGTACCAAGCTGTTTCTGAAATGGCTGAATTTCCTGCTTCCGGTTTTGCTGGTTATCCTATACGGATTATTCCGCACCCAACATAATAGAAATCAACGTTTAAAAAGAATGGAGGAGGATTATGTTAAGTAAAAAGAATTCAAAACTGTTGTGGATTGTTTTTATCGCTTTATTGGCGGTATGGCTGATCATGAAATATACCGATCGCAGCAACAGCACCTTAAAAGAGACGTTGGTGGCAGTCGATACGGCTCAAATCGACCGGATTGAGATTTCTGCCAATGATAAGCCGTCGCTCAATCTGATTCGAAACGGACAACGGTGGAAAGTAAAATCAAAACAGGGGGCTTATCAGGCCGATATCCGGAAATTACGTTCCTTACTGACTGCATTGCACAGTGCCAAACCCATCAGCGAAGTGTCCAATACAGAAAACGATTGGTCCAAATATCAGGTGAACGATTCGCTTGGAACACATGTCAAATTATATAAGGGAAACCAACCTGTCGATGAGCTTATTTTGGGTTCTTCGGCTTATGTGCCGGCACAAAATGCAGCCCGTCAACCCTATGGTGGTCGTGCCCGGGGCGATATGGTCAGCTATATCCGCAACGCCAACGACCAAAACACCTATACAGTGCCCGGAATTTGGCGCATGAGCTTTTCGTTGAAAACAGATGATTACCGCAGCCGTGAGCTTTTCAGGATAGACAAAAATAGAATCAATAAAATCCGGTTTCGTTATCCCAAAGGAGAAAAATTTGAATTGCTAAAAGAGGGAAAACAGTGGAAATTGAACCGGAAATCGCCGGATTCTGCAAAAATAGTGCAGTACCTCAACCGCTTGTCTTATGCCTACGGAAGCCGGTTTATCAATGATTTTGACGCCAAAGAAAAAAATCCGGAATACCAAATAGAAGTTGAAGGAGATCAGCTTTCTCCGGTTCAATTACAGGTTTTTGTCGATACTGCCGGCCGGAAAATCTTTCATGCCAATACCAACGAGGGTTATTTTGATGGCTCAAAGGGCAATCTGTTTAAACGCTATTTTGTTGACCGGGACTGGTTTTTCAAGCATCAATAGGCCTTGCAGCTGACAAGCTCTTGCGGATAGAAGGTAGAAAAAACGTTTCGTAACCTGAAGACCGGCTTTTTTGAGGGGAATCTCCTGAAAAGCCGGTCTTTGTTCGTATTGAAGGTTCCGGCATTCATGATGATTCGACAATTACAACCGTAAATAATTGGTTTCCAATAGTTAATTTAGGGCCTTTGGTATCAGGATTAAGAAAAGATTTCATCTGAGAGGAAAAAATAAGCAGTCCCTCCGCCACTGCGGCATCCCAAAGATTTTTTCATTTGGTTCTTATTTTAGAAAAATATGTGCGGCAGTACAATGAATATAACCGGTTCAACGTTCAGTTTCCATGTAATAGTTTGTATCTTTGAATCTTAAACCATTTGTTGTGGACTTATATACCAAGAAAAAACGTTGGAAAATTATTTTGATCATTTCGGGCATCTTAATCATTTTAACCTCTTTGTTTTACACCAATTTGCTGGTCAATCAGTTTGCACGTTCCGAACGGAAAAATGTCAAATTGTGGGCCGATGCGGTTCACCGTAAAATACGGCTGGTAAAATATACCGACATTTTTTTTAAACAGTTGCGCAAAGCCGAACGCGAAAGGGTGGAGGTGCTGGTCGATGTGTACCGTCGCCTGTTGGGAAACACCAACGATCAGGATTTGACCTTTTATCTGAATATCCTGAAAAAGAACAACAGTATTCCGGTGATTTTGACCGATTCGAAGGGAAAGATCTTAAGTTCCAGAAATTTGTATCCCAGCGAAGACACAGTTCAGTACCTGCGGGGTAAAATCAAGGAAGATTTTTCGGTCTACCCTCCTTTACGGATTCCCTATACCAACAACAAATTGTATTATCGTAATTCGTTGGTATTTACTCAATTACAGGAAGTGCTGAATGACTATATCTCAACTTTTATGGCTGAGATTACGGCCAATGCGGCCAACGTACCGGTCATTATTACCGATAGCACTCAACAAAACATTTTACAATTTGGGAACCTGAATGATGTCAGGATGAGTGATCCGGAGTACCTACAGTCAGCTAATGCTGTTGCCTGAAATTGAAAATCTGGTGAAAAGCTTTGCGGTTTTTTCCGAACGTGTTTTTATTGCTGATAATTACTCAAAAGAAACCACAATAAACAACATTATTGTGCAATTGCTGTTACTCAACCATTACATATTACCGGACGACCTTACCACAGGCCGGTTAATGGAAAAGATAGACAGGGAAACACTGGCTGCTGCAAAATATGCTGCGCTGGAGATGTTGAAAAAGCAATGATATTTCGTTGACTCCGGCATTCATGCCGGAGTCAACTGAAACTTTTTCCGCGTTTGCAACGCAAATATCTTTAGGAAAGACGTTTTAAATCTCCTTGAGTTATCCCGATAGTCCTGTAAAATTTGAATCGCCTGGTGCATAATAATCTGAAGATGTGAACAAAGCTTATGTCGAACTCAGATTACTAACCGCAATAGTTTCAATTTCAACCAATACACCGAGTGGTAAATCTTTTACGGCAAAGGCAGCACGGGCCGGTGAACTTTCCAAATAATATTTTCCATAAACCTCGTTCATGGCGGCAAAATTGTTGATGTCGCTCAACAAACAGGTTGATTTTACCACATCCGAAAAACCATAACCGGCTTCTTTAAGAATGGCTCCAATGTTTTTCATTACCTGTTCGGTTTGTTCACCAATACCACCCTCAACAACTTTTCCGGTTTCTGGATTGATGGCCACCTGACCCGAAATATATAACGTTCCATTAGCCTCAACAGCCTGGCTGTAAGGGCCAATAGCAGAAGGTGCGCTTTGTGTGTGAATTATTCTTTTCATACTAATCCTTTTTTCAAAAATACAAAATTAAAGAAGTGCAAAACATCTTTTTTGTGTTCATTACCTTCCCGGTTTTTTGCCGGAAACTTACCACAACGATGCTTAAAATTATTTTTATTAACTTAGCAAACGGAACATTTGACAAAGAAGATTATGTAAATTTGTACCATGGACAAAGTTATACTAAGATGAAAACATTACTGGTTGCTTTCGACTTCTCTAAAAATGCTGTCCACGCCCTTGAATATGCTATGGTTTACGCTAATAAACTTAAAGCCGATGTTCATCTGGTTTGGGTTGACAATAGTTTATCAGATGACAACCTTGTTGGCACCATTGAAGAAGAGTTGCGAATAGAAAAAAAGAATTACCTGAAAAAAATTATCACTGATTATTCCGGGCAATTCCCCGATATCTATATGGAAATGCACTTGGGGAAGGGAAAAGTTTATCAGGAGATTGCCAAAACTGCCCAGCGACTGAAAGCGGATATTGTTTTTACGGGTACTCATGGTGTAAGTGGATACGAACAATACTGGATTGGTAGCAATGCTTACCGTATCACTACTTCTTCCCCATGTCCTGTAGTAACGGTTCGTGGCAATTACCCAATTAACCATACTGTTTCGCAAATTCTCTTACCACTTGATAGTTCGCTTGAAACTAAACAAAAGCTACCCTTTACGGTTCAGCTGGCAGATGCTTTCGGCGCTAAAATTCATTTACTAAAGGTGTATAACACACCTCTTAAAGTGATTCGCAAACGTATTGATGCCTTTGGAGAGGAAGCTATTGAGTTTTTAGGGAAACACAGCTCCAATTTTGAATTACAAACTACCAATGCAGACAATGTAGCAGCAGCAATTATAAATTATGCCGCCAGCCATGCCATTGATTTAATTACCATTATGACCGAACAGGGCACCACTACGGCAAATCGCTTTTTAGGGCCGTATGCCCAACAATTGATTAATAATGCACAGGTTCCGGTAATGAGCCTTCGATCAGTAGATTATAAACAAGAATAAAGAAAAGAAACAGATGAGAAAAGTATTGCTATTAAGCGGATTACTATTGATGGGGGGTCTTTTAACGGCTCAGGACAGCCTTACTGATTTCAGCCGACAGTTTGTGGGCGATGCGCGCATTGATTCACTGCTGCTGCTGCACCGTTTACAAAACAATAAATTCCCAACCATCCCAGGTTATCGCATTCAAATTTATAAAGAATCGGGGAATGCGGCACTGGATTCGGCCTTGTCGGTTCGCGACCAGTTTGAAGCCCGGTATCCTGACATACCCGCCTATATCACTTTTAATGAACCTTACTACCGGCTTCGTGTGGGTGATTTCAGGACACGACTGGAGGCCATTCGTTTTCTTGCAAAGATAAAAAAGCGCTACCCGCTGGCGTGGGAAATTAAAGATGAAATTCATTTTCCGAGATAATAAACCTAAAGCGATGTATCATGAGTAAAAAAATTGTTGTGGGTATCGATTTCTCCGAGTGTTCTTTAAATGCACTTGAACATGCCGTTATAATTGCACAAAAAGCAGGAGCTAGTCTTACCATGGTATGGGCCAACCATCTGGATTATTCAAAAGAGATATTTTCACTGGAACCTGAAAACCTGCAAGATGAGGTTAAAAATCGTTTTCGTGAACTTATTAAACATTATAACCGACAGTTGCCTGAAGGCCGCATCGATTACCGCATCGATACCGGAAAAGTATATAAAGTAATCTGTAATATTGCCAAAGAAATAAATGCCTTTCTGATTGTTGTAGGAACCCATGGCTCATCGGGTTTCGAGGAATTCTGGATTGGCAGCAACGCCAACCGTATTGTTTCGGCAAGCAAATTGCCCATCATCACCATTCGTGCAGGGGTTAGTTCAAACATCGATTTAAAAACCATAGTGATGCCTTTCGACAGCACACGGGTTACCCGGCAAAAACTGCCTATTACAGCACTTTTAGCTAAATATTTTGATGCCGAAATTCATATCCTCGGCATTTATACTACTAAAATTGATAACATCCGGTATCGCATCCAGAATTATGTGGTTCAAACCGAATCGTACCTCAAAGAAAATGGCATTCGCTTCCGGTCTGTTTTTATGGAATCGGAAAATATCACCGACACTGTTCTTGAGTATGCCAAAAAAGAAAATGCCAACCTCATTGCCATAATGACCGAGCAGGAAACAACCACAGCCAACCTGTGGCTGGGTCCTTTTGCCGCCCAAATGGTCAACCATTCTCCCATTCCGGTGCTGAGTGTGCACCCCGATAAAAATGCTTACATTGCCTGAAACAGTGGCTGATTTCATTCTTTTAGGAAACGACAAATTAAAATTCGTTTTATTTTGCTATTTTTGGGCTGCTTAATACCATTGGTATAATATGGAATATTCCTGACCCTTTAAAAATAGGAGGTAAGCCCGTGATAGAATCTGTAAAATTAGGCGGACGCCTAAAATGGTACCACATCCCAATACCCTCCGAGGAAGATTTTCGCTATTTGGAACATCAGTTTCATTTTCATGCGCTCGATCTCGAAGACTGCCGACAGGTAAACCAAAGACCCAAAATTGACGTTTATGACGATTACTATTTCTTGATCCTTCATTTTCCTAATTTCGATAAGCAGAACCGTTTTATCAAACCCAAAGAGGTGAAAATATTCTGGGGCGAAGATTTTATCATAACCGTTGGAAAATCACACTGGGTGGTTGATTCACTATTTGAAGAAGCTAAGAAACAGGAAGAAAATGGTGAAGATTTCGAAATAGGGACCTCTGATGCCCTCCTTTATACCCTCTTGGAACGCCTGATGATACAAACCATTAATTTGTTACGTAAAGTTGGCCTTGAACTGGAACTCATTAACAGGGAGCTTTTTAATACCCGTCCCGAAAATATTATCGAACGCTTATCGGTTACCCGGAAAAACATTATCGTACTGAACACCATGCTGAAACCCCAACTTCGTGTATTCAATAAATTTGAGTCGGGAAGTATTGAAGGCTATGCCGACAACATGGAAGACTACTGGGGCAACATCCTCGACTATTACAATAAGATGTGGGACATGACCGAGGACTATGGCGAACTGATTGAAGGCCTGTCCACTACTTTTGACTCCATGCAGACCAACAAAACCAACGAAATCATGAAAATACTCACCCTGATTTCGTCAGTCGTTTTACCCCTGACATTTCTTACCGGATTGTACGGCATGAACGTTAACCTGCCCCTTCAGGAAGAAGAACATGCCTTTTGGGTATTGATAACCGCCATGATTGTTTTAGGTGTGGGGATGGTTATCTATTTTAAGAAAAAACGATGGATGTAAAAATTACTTTACCTTTTTTTATTCAGGATATCCGTCTGACGCTGAATGGATTCATGATGTAACAAGCTTAATAATTTTTTTAGAAAAAATTCATCTAACCCGAGATGCATGCCAATGGACAGCCGATCATTTATAATGCCGGCCCAGCGTTTCATTTGAAGAATAGTGATGTTGTTATCGCGTTTATATTCGCCTATTTCATCGGTAAGTGCCAGTCGCCTGGCCAAAATCTGGAGTAGTTCGCCATCCAGCTTATCAATTTCCGTACGCAGCGATTCCAGTTGATGCTCAAAGTCGGGGTTACCTGTTTTTTTTCGTAAAACAAGCCTGCCTAAAAGCTGTTTTAAGGCTGCCGGGGATAGTTGCTGTGCTGCATCTGTAAATGCCTTATCGGGATTCTCATGGGTTTCTATCATCAGCCCGTCCATTTCCAAATCGAGGGCTTTTTGCGAAATGCCCTGTAAAAGGTCACGGCGTCCACAAATATGACTAGGATCCACAATGATGGGAAGTTCGGGAATCAGCCGTTTCAGCTCAATCGGAATTTCCCACATGGGAGCATTACGAAAAGGTGACTTTTCAAAATAATGAAACCCGCGGTGGATGGCCATGATGCTGTGAATGCCCGCGGCATAAATACGCTCGATAGCACCCACCCAAAGTTTTAAATCGGGAATGATGGGGTTTTTCACCATGATGGGAATCCCGGTTCCACGCACAGCTTCCGCAATTTCCTGTACATCAAAAGGATTCACCACAGTACGTGCTCCCAGCCAAAGGATGTCAACGCCGTTTCTCAACGCCAGGGCAGCATGTTCAGGTTTGGCTACTTCAACGGTGGTTTTCAGGCCGGTTTCCTTTTTCACACGCTTTAGCCATTCAAATCCTTTCTCACCCACCCCTTCAAAAGCTCCCGGGCGTGTACGTGGTTTCCACAAACCCGCCCTAAAAACTTTTACTTCCGGTATTGTTGCCAGTTGGTGCGCCGTGCGGAGCATTTGTTCTTCACTTTCGGCACTACACGGCCCGGCAATCACCAGCGGGAAAGTTTCTGCATCCCACAGGCCGCGAAAAGGTTCAATTTTTACATCTGTACTCACACCGCAAAAATAAACAATAATCGACCCGGCATCCCTTTATTGATTTCTCAGGCGTAAAGCATTGCTAATAACCGAAACCGAGCTAAAGCTCATGGCAGCGGCAGCAATTATAGGACTCAGCAAAATTCCAAAAACCGGGTATAATACACCGGCAGCAATGGGAACCCCCACCGAGTTGTACACAAAAGCGAAAAACAGGTTCTGTTTAATATTTCGCATTACCTTGTTACTTAGGTCGCGTGCCCGCACAATGCCGTTCAGATTACCCTTTACCAAAGTAACTTCGGCACTTTGCATGGCAATATCCGCACCGGTTCCCATTGCAATACCCACATTGGCCAATGCAAGCGCCGGGGCATCATTAATGCCATCACCGGCCATAGCCACAATATGACCCTGTTCCTGAAGTTCTTTTACTTTCTTGTATTTATCTTCCGGTAAACAATCGGCCTGATAACCATCAAGATGGAGCTGGTCGGCAATTGATTTGGCTGTAAACTCATTGTCACCGGTAAGCATAAGTACCTGCAATCCCGCTTTATGTAAAGAATGGATCGCTTCAGCAGAATTTTCTTTGATTTTATCAGCAACGCTCACAAAGCCTTCCACTTTCGTATCCACTACCAAAAACATGACCGTCTCACCATCCATCTGTCTTTTTTTAACAATTTCCAGTTGGTCTTCGGGCATTTTTGCCGCAAAGGCTTCAAGCAAACGCAGGTTTCCCAATCCCAATTTTTTCTTTTTCCAGATGGCTTGTACGCCTTTCCCGGTAAGGGCTTCAAAATCATTTACATCAAAAAACGTGACTCCTTTTTCTTTGGCACCTTTAACAATAGCCTCCGCCACAGGATGCTCGCTGTTTTTATCAAGTGATGCAGCAATTTGAAGTATTTCTTCATCGGAATAATCGCCAAAAGAAACGTATGATTTAAGGCTGGGTTTACCCTCGGTGATAGTTCCTGTTTTGTCAATAATAAGGGTGTCCACCTTGCTCATTTCTTCAAGGGCACTGGCATCTTTAACGAGGACGCCCGATTGTGCACCGCGGCCGGTACCAACCATAATCGACATAGGTGTAGCAAGGCCAAGCGCACAGGGACAGGCGATGACCAGTACCGAAATAGCATTTACGAAAGCGTAAACCAGTGCCGGTTCAGGCCCGAAAAAGTACCATACAACGAAAGTTATTATGGAAATGGAAACCACAATCTGAACAAAATATTTTGCCACCACATCGGCCAGTTTCTGAATAGGGGCACGGGAGCGACTGGCTTCGTTCACCATGTGTATGATCTGGGAAAGAAGGGTGTCGGAACCAACCTTTTTGGCTTTCATACTGAAAGTTGTATTCCCGTTGATGGTTCCGCCGGTTACCTTGCTGTCCACATCTTTTTCGGCCGGAATAGGCTCTCCGGTAATCATACTTTCATCAATCACAGCATGCCCTTCGATTATGGTTCCGTCCACGGGGATTTTTTCACCGGGCCTTATTTGCAGAATATCACCCACAATAACCTCTTCAACAGGAATTTCCTGTTCAACCCCGTTACGAATTACTCTTGCTACCGGTGGAACCAGATTCAATAAGGCTTTTATGGCCGAATTGGTTTTGCTGTGCGCCCTTAATTCGAGTACCTGCCCCAGCAAAACCAGGGTAAGAATGACCGCCGCGGCTTCAAAATAAAGATGTACATATCCCTGTGCATCTTTAAACTGAACAGGGAAAATTTCAGGAAAAAACATGCCGAGTACGCTAAAAAGGTAAGCAGCCCCCACGCCAAGCGAAATCAGCGTCCACATATTTGGCGACCAACGCCGTACGGAGTTCCACCCCCGTATAAAGAATTCACCGCTTGAATAAAAAATAACCGGTGTTGCCAAAACAAATTCTGTCCACCGCCAAAAATTCTCCGGTGCCAGTTTGTTCAGGTCTAACCATGGAATATAATCAGACATGGCTATGGCTAAAACAGGAAACGACAACGCCAATGCAATCCAAAAACGTTTGGCCATGCGCAGATAAGCTTTTTCCTCCTCACTTTTGCCCACACCTTGCTCAGGAACCAGGTCCATTCCACACTTTGGACATGCCCCCGGCTTATCACTCTTTACTTCGGGATGCATGGGGCAGGAGTAAACGGCTCCTTTTATTGAAGCAACATTTACTTCCTGCACAAGGTGCATACCGCAAACAGGGCAATCACCTGGTTGGTCGTAAGTTTTGTCGCCTTCGCAACGCATAGGGCAATAGAACGTTTCTCCCGTTTTTACATGTTTGTGTTTTTCGGGCGTAAACGTTGACTTATGGTTATCTTCCACCTCATGGTGATGATGGGCGTGCATGTCGTGAGGCGGTTGGGATGAGCCGTCCTGCGGTACCAAATGCATACCGCAAACAGGGCAATCGCCCGGTTGGTCATAGGTTTTATCACCTTCGCAACGCATAGGGCAGAAATATTTTAACTTTTCGTTTTTCATGGCTAATAATTTTCTACAAAAGTAGTGCGCCACAAAAGGATAGCTGTTACACAATTTCCGGAAAGATTTATATGATTTTTTGGTTCTACTCAGTAGTAAATAAAGGGGTTATAATTTTTTGGGCGGCCGGGCGGGTGCTTTGCTTGTAGCTGCCTGCAGGTTAGCCGTGTTTCGTAGCGGCGTGCGGGGTCTTGTCTCCTTGCGTCGCCAAGCCTCCACCGCCGCACTACACATCAGCTATCCTGCAGGCAGGCTACCGCTTCGCCCCCTGCCGCAAGACAATCGATCCGATCATAAATTAACTGATAAACCTTTATCGACTTCAAAAATAATGCTGTATATCCTGCTAATTGTTATACAATTATGGCAATTACTTACATGTATTTTTGGTTAGCGGGACATAAAAAACCCGGGCTGCAGACCCGCGCCTATACAATTCATCTAAAAATGTTTTTCCCTGAACAGATTATTTTGCTTCGTAATAGCAACGTTTGGGAGAAATAATTTTCTCTTTCGTTTTTAGCACTTTGATGGCTTTGTCCACCACCTTTTTGTCTATGCCTGCCATTTCGGCAATTTCACCCGATTTCAAAGGTTTTCCGGCTTTTTTTAACGTTTCAATCACTGTTTTTTCTGTATCCATATTTCTATTTTTTAACTGATTTTATTTATACAAAAGTAACTATATATATTGAAATATAAATATATTGTTTAAAATATCTCCCTGCTTGTTCTCTTTCTCTTCTTCGTATTTAATGCTCGTCCGCGTTTGCAACGCGGACGCATTTAAGTCTGGCATTTGTAATGCCGGCCAATTCAAGTTTTCGAATAACAATCTCTGCTTGTTCTTTTCTGATGTAAGCTTTAATTTCTTTCATGCGTATTATTTTTTTATTTAAAAATAAGGGGGAAGGGGTATTCTCCCCTTTCCTCCCATAGTTTGACTTATCCCTGAACCGTTTGATTTTCTTCCTTGAGCAGGGCATGTTCTTTTTTCAGTTTTCTCTTTTTAATAATATAGAATATCGCCGGAAAAATGGTAAGCTCCATAACCATACTGGTAAAAATACCACCGGCCATAGGTGCCGCAATACGTTTCATCACATCGCTTCCTGCCCCATGGCCAATCAAGATGGGCAGTAATCCGAAGAAAAGTACCAGGACGGTCATCATTTTTGGGCGGATACGTTTCACTGCACCATCAAAAATTGAATCGCGCAAATTGTGTAACGTCTTCATTTTACCCTGTTTAAGCCAGTTATCATACGCAATGTCGAGGTACAGCAGCATGACAACCCCGGTTTCGGCACTCACGCCGAGCAGGGCAATGATCCCAACCCATACGGCCACACTCATGTGAAATCCTGCAAAGTAAAGATACCAGATGGCACCTACCATAGAGAAGGGCAAAGCCAACAGAATGATTCCTGTTTTAGTAAACGACTTCGTATTAAAATAGAGCAGCAGAATCACCAACAGCAGTGTAAGGGGGATAACCAATGCCAATGTTTTAGCAGCCCGTTGCATATATTCGTACTGTCCGCTCCACACAAGCGAATATCCCTGAGGTAGCTTAATCTTTTCATTCACCACTTTTTGGGCTTTGGCCACGTAAGAGCCCACATCCGTATTTTCAATATCGATATACACCCATGCATTGGGACGGGCATTTTCCGACTTAATCACCGGCGGGCCTTTTTTTATGACAATTTTCCCCAGTTGATTCAGCGGAATGTTTCCGCCCTTGGGCAATGGAACCAATACACGTTTCAATGCAGGAATATTTTCACGGTAATCGCGCTGATACCTGAGGTTCACCGGATAGCGTTCCAGCCCTTCCACGGTTTTGGTGATATTCATTCCACCCACAGCCGACATAAAAACATCCTGTACCGCACCAATAGTCAAACCGTAACGGGCTATGGCGTCGCGGTTTATTTCAAAATCGACATAATTACCCCCTTCGGCACGTTCGGCATATACCGAGCGGGTACCCGGGACAGTCTTAATTACTTTTTCAATCTCTTTCCCAAGCCGTTGCAACACTTTCAGATCAGGACCTCCGATTTTGATACCTACAGGAGTTTTGATACCTGTAGAAAGCATATCAATCCTTGTTTTAATCGGCATGGTCCATGCATTGGTCAACCCCGGGATTTTTATGGCCGCATCCATTTTGTCAATCAGTTTTTGCGGTGTCATCCCTTTGGGCCATTCACTTTGCGGTTTTAGCCGGATGGTGGTTTCGATCATCGACAGTGGTGCAGGGTCGGTAGCGGTTTCAGCCCTGCCGATTTTCCCCAACACGGATTCCACTTCGGGAAAGGTTTTGATAATCTTGTCTGTTTGCTGTAAAAGCTCACGGGCTTTGGTAATGGAAATTCCCGGTAAAGTGGTAGGCATATAAAGTAAGTCGCCTTCGTAAAGCGGAGGCATAAACTCTGATCCCAATTTTTTATAAGGGAACCAGGTTGCGGCCAGCACCAAAGCGGCGATAATAATTACAAGCCATCTTTTCTTTAATACAAAATCCACAACAGGATGATAAACATTCATAAGGAATCGTGTTATGGGATTGTCCTCTTCCTTTTTCATTTTACCGCGGATGAAATATCCCATCAGTACAGGAACAATGGTAATGGCAAGAATGGCACCAATAGCCATGGAGTACGATTTGGTATAAGCCAGCGGTTTAAACAGTCGTCCGGCCTGCTGTTCCAATGCAAAGATGGGTAAAAAGGAGACTACGATGACCAACAGAGAAAAGAAGATGGATGGCCCTACTTCTTTGGAAGCCTGCATAATGACAGCCCAGTGCGGCTTTTGTTCATTTTTTGGTTTTAGTTGATTATGCAATACGTGCGATTGTGCATTCTCCACCATGATAATCGCCGCGTCCACCATAGCGCCAATGGCAATGGCAATACCACCCAGCGACATGATGTTGGCATTGATACCCTGCACATGCATGATGAGCAAGGCTCCTATAGCTGCGGTGGGCAAAGTAAAGATAGCCACCAACGAACTACGGAAGTGTAACAGGAAGATAAAAATGACAAGGGAAACCACGATCATCTCCTCTATCAACTTATCCGTCAGGTTATCGATGGCTTCGTCAATGAGGCCCGACCGGTCATAAGCCGTTATAATTTGAACATCATCAGGGAGTGATTTTTTCAGTTCCTCAAGTTTTTTCTTTGTACGTTTGATAACATCCAGCCCGTTTGCGCCAAACCGCTGAATGACAATTCCCCCAACCACTTCGCCTTCGCCATTCCAGTCAGCAAGTCCGCGACGTAATTCAGGCCCAATATCTATATTGGCAACATCTTTCAGATAAACAGGCGTTCCGGTGGCTTTGTTCACGCCAATGGCTATCATTTCGAGGTCTTTTTTGCTTTTGATATAGCCCAAACCACGAACCATGAACTCCATTTCACCCATTTCCATAAGCCGGCCTCCCACATCATTGTTACTCCTTTGGATAGCCCGCTTAATTTTTTCGAGCGGGATATTGTAGGAAGCCAATTTAATGGGATTGATATTTACCTGATATTGTTTGACAAAACCACCGATGCTGGCTACTTCCGACACCCCCGGAACAGCTGTAAGTTCGTAACGCAAAAACCAATCCTGAATAGAGCGTAATTGCTGAAGATTTTCTGTTTTCGATTTCAGTACATATTCATAAACCCAGCCCAACCCTGTGGCGTCCGGCCCCAGTTCAGGCGAAACCCCTTTAGGCAACTGGCTTTGCATAGAGCTGAGGTATTCCAGCACACGGCTTCGCGCCCAATAAAGGTCGGTTCCATCTTCAAAAATGATATAAACCATTGAAAAGCCGAAGAAAGAGTACCCGCGTACATCCACAGCTCCGGGTACCGATAGCATTTTTGTGGTCAGCGGGTAGGTAACCTGGTCTTCTACAATCTGAGGACCTTGCCCCGCGTATTTTGTGAAGATAATCACCTGTACATCACTCAGGTCAGGAATAGCATCTACTGCCGTGTTTTTGATAGCCCACCCACCGGCAGCAATAAAAACCGCCGTCAGGATAATGACTAAAAATTTATTATTGATGGACCATTCTATTATTTTAGCAATAAAACCGTCTTTTTTCTTTTCTAAAGGTGTCATGAGTTATTTCCTTTTTTAAATTAAAAGCATGGATTATTTGTAGGAGAACCCGTGATCTTTCAGGTTCTTTTTTACCTGTGAAATAGACATCTCACGCAGTTTCATCCCACATACAGGGCAGGTTCCCGGTTTGTCGGAAATTACATTCCAATCCATCACATCTTCATAAAGCATTCCATCGCCATTTTTATCTATGGACTTCAAATCAATAACCCCTTTACGAACAAGCTCCGATATCTGTTTTTTCGGGGTTTTAACTGTTTTGCTCTTTTTTGGGTTTTTATTCATATTTTTCATCTCCTCATCGGTCATCTTTTTTGTTTTGACAGTATCAGCACCTGAAAATCCGCTTAATGCAGCACGCAGGTTCGATTCGGAGTCAATCAGGAATTGTGCGGAAGTAACAATTTTCGTCCCGGCCTGCAAACCGCTCAGCACCTGATATAATCCATTGGAATAAGCTCCAAGTTCAATCTGAGCCGGTTTGAATTTTCCTTTTCCCAAAGCAATAATTACCGTGTTCCGGTGCCCGCTACGCAGGATGGCCTGTTCGGGAACCAATGGATAAGTACCGAGGTTGTTACCTTTAATATCCACCGAAGCAAACATGCCGGGTTTAAGCTCTCCTTTGGGGTTTGGCAGATCAATTCTTACTTTAATGGTACGGGTTTTTGTGTCAAGGGTAGGATAGATAAAAGAAATTTTTCCTTTATAGACTTTCCCGGGCAAATAATCAAAGGTAACCCGGGTTTCCTGACCCAGGGAAATTTTGTCCAATTCATACTCATATACATCAGCCAATATCCACAGATTTTCTAAGTTGGCGATTTTCAGCAAGGGGGTCCCGCGATTGATTTTTGCCCCTTCATCAACATTTTTACTCAAAACCGTTCCGTCGAAGGGCGCCGTGAGAATGATATATTTTTTTACCTTTTGGGTTTGTTTCAATTGCTGAATTTCTGATGCAGAAACATCGAGTAGTTCTAATTTTCGTACGGCATTGGCGAGCAAATTAGATTTAGCTTCGGTGCCTTTCATTGCCTGATCGTAAGCCAACGCAGTCAAGTATTCCTGCTGTGCAGCCACCAGTTCGGGTGAATAAATCTTTATTAGCTTATCACCTTTCCGTACTTTCTGACCGGTGTAGTTGATGTATAATTTTTCAATCCAACCGCTAATCTTAGTGGTAGCCACATATTCCTTTTGTTCATCGGGTTGCAGGATACCGTTGGTAAAAACTTCCGCATTAAGCGTTCCTTTTTTAACAGTGGCAATTTTCACGTTCATGTCCTGTTGAACAACAGGGTTTATGGAAACCACACCACTTTCACCGGAAGCATCGGCATACACGGGAACCAAATCCATGCCCATGTTCGATTTGCCCGGATGATTATAAATCTCTTTGGGGTTCATGGGAGCACGCCAGTAAAGCACTTTCCTTTTTGCGGTTGTTTGACTGCCTGTCTTGTTGGCTTCCTGACTTCCCGACTCATTTGCAGCTTTCTGTCCCGCCAAATAGTAATATCCACCGGCACCCAGCGCAGCACCAATAATGATGAATAGTCCGTAAATTAAAATTCTATTTTTCATGATTTAATTATTTTGTCTTTTTACTTTTTTCTTGATTCCCCGGTAACCAATGACCAGTTTCTATTTTCCAATAAGCTTTGTTCCTGACAGAAACTCCAGTTGAGCTAATGTTTTAAAGTAATTGGTCCTGATTTTTGCCAGTTCGGTTTTAATTTTTAAAATATCTGCTTCTGCTTTTACCACATTTGCAAAATCAATTTTATTGACCTGATAATCGGCCATAGCTGCCTGATAAGCTTTTTCTGCTTGTGGAAGCAGTGTTTTAGAAACAAGGGATTCTCTGTTTTTTAGTGTTTGCAGTGTAGCGCTAAACTTCCCAAATGATTGCTGAAGCTGCTGGATTGAAGATTGGTATTGCTGTTTGTAAAAATCCTGCAAATAGCGGTATTTATTAATTTTGGCCGTTTTTTTACCACCATAGTTGATGGGGATATTAAGGCCGACTACCACGCCCAAAAAATCGGGGTAGTTGATGCCGGTAGTCCGGTTAAAGCTACGTTGTGAATACTGAATTCCGACTTTAAAGTTGGGATAAAAGGCAAATTTGGCCTCTTTTTGTTGTAAGCTTGTTTTTTGTTCAAACAACCTGATGCCCTGTAAATAAGGTCTTGATTTTTCTGCCTCTTCGATGAGTTTGGTGGTAGAGAGGCTTAATTGGGGAATGGAACTGATGGCAGCAGTAGCCACTTGCACTGATTCATCACGCAACAGGAACGCATTTATCTGCGCCTGCAAAGCCTTTTCTTCACCTTTTAGAGATTCAATTTTGTCATTTACACGGGTAAGTTCCACTTCAACACTGATAATATTTTGCAACGAAGCCGTCCCTACTTCAAACTTACGTTTGGCCACCAGCGAAATTTGCTTCAGTAAATTGTAACTTTCGTGTGCCAGTACTATTTCACGGCGTGTCTCCTGAAGGCCGAAATAAAGGGTAGATACTTGTTGGACAATCTGATTCTTTAAATCGGCAATTTCCTCCCCGATAATTAAGGTGTCCATTGCTTTTACATTGGCTTTGGCTTTTAAAGCACCGGGGTAAGGAATGGCCTGGCTCAGGTTGACCACTTTGCCGGTCATAGCTTCCTGATTCAACGAGAAGGTGTTTGTAGGCACATTTAACAGCCCGAGGCTTACCACAGGGTCAGCAAGATGCGTGCCTACGTTAATGTTTTCCCGTGCTGCTTTCATTTTTTGTTGAAGCATATTCAGCTTGGGGTTAACTTTTACGGCTTGCTGCACCAGGCTGTTCAACGGATCGGCTGTTTGTTGTGCCGAAAGTGTCCATCCGGAGAATAATAGAAATAACACACCAATAATTTTTCTTTTTTTCATATGATTATGTATTTGTATCGTGTTGTTCACAAATCAAACAATTAATAGCACAAAAGTACAGGGTGTTGCGGGCTTGGCTGTTACATAATTTTTACTAATAGTTATATGATTTTTTGATGGCATCAAAAACGAGGATGTACAATTATTGGTAAATTTGGGAAGTTTTAATGCATCGTTGCTAAAGATATTATCGGTATGAAAATAGCTGTGTTGTCGCCCGCCTGCTGGCGGACACCCCCACGAAAATACGGACCATGGGAACAGGTCGCTTCCAATATTGCCGAGGGAATGGTAGCACGTGGCCATGAAGTTACCCTATTTGCAACTGCCGACTCTGTTACCAAAGGAGAGCTTGAAGCCGTGTGTGAACAGCCTTACGGTGAGCATCCCGAATTGGATGCCAAAGTGTGTGAATGTCTTCACATTTCTCATTTTATGGAAATGGCAGAAAAGTTTGATATCCTGCATAACAATTACGATTTCCTGCCCCTTACTTACACCAGGCTTATTAACACTCCGATGGTTACAACCATTCACGGTTTTTCATCACCGAAAATCATACCGGTTTATAAAAAATACAATGCCAATAATTTTTACGTATCCATCAGTAATTCAGATCGGAGTCCGGAATTAGATTACGTGGCTACCGTTTACAACGGGATTAATCCGGCAGATTTCAGTTTTGAACCCGAACCAGATGACTATCTGCTGTTTTTCGGACGGATTCATCCCGAAAAGGGAACCCTTGAAGCCATAGAAATTGCTAAAAAAGCAGGACGAAAACTCATCATTTCAGGATTGATTCAGGACGAAGGTTATTTCAATCAGAAAATTAAACCTTTAGTAAATGATAAGAGTATTATTTATGTAGGAAATTCGGGGCCGGTACAACGAAATAAACTACTGGGAAAAGCTGCTGCCCTCCTGCATCCCGTGAGTTTTGAAGAGCCTTTCGGACTGAGCGTAGCCGAAGCAATGATGTGCGGTACACCGGTAATTGCCTTTAATCGCGGTTCAATGCCCGAGTTAATACGGGACGGGAAAACAGGTTTTTTGGTAAACACAGTGGACGAAGCGGTTGCAGCCCTTGAAAAATTGGAAACTATCCAACGAAATGAGTGCCGTGCATGGTCGCTCAGCCGTTTCAGCATTGAAAAAATGATTGATGGCTATGAAACTGTTTATTCTAAGATTGTTGGATGAAAGTCAGTATGTTTTTGTCTTTTCCCTTTAATAACCTGAGTTTATAGTTTTGCGGCAAGGATGTTAGCGGTTAGCCCGCAGCGGCAAAGCGGCATGAAGGCTGGCGGGGGCAGGGCGACCATAGGGAGCCCCTGAAAACGCCTTAGCCGACACCGCTTTGGCGCGAGGACTATGAGCGGACAGCCTGTGAAAGCCCGTGGGCCAGCCCGCCCAAAAAAAATTATTACTAAATACTTGTTAATAAATAACCTTATCACTACGTTTTAACCATGTTGTCCATGATTTCCTGCAATTTAAATTTCACAATGCCCGAGCGGGTGTCGGAAGCGGCATAAGGCAACACTACCCATCCGTTGTGTATGATACCGCCACAGGAGTAAACCACGTTGGGGACATAACCGTTCCGCTCTTTCTCCAAAGGAATTAGCAGGGGTTCGGGCAATTCGGCAATCACTTTGGCGGGGTCTTTTAAATCCAACAGGATAGCACCTATGGAATAAGTCCGCATGGGGCCCACACCATGTGTAAGCAGCAACCATCCTTTGTCGGTTTTCAGCGGAGAGCCGCTGTTACCTATCTGAATAAATTCCCAATAATATTTTGGCTCGCGCAACAAAACCGGATTATCCCAATAAGATATATTTTCGCTAAACATGATATACATATTTTCGTTGTCATTACGCGAAATAACAGCGTATTTTCCGTTTATTTTTTCAGGAAACAGAGCCATTCCCTTGTTTTGTGAACCCGCCCCGGTCATTGTACAGACCCTGAAACGATAAAAATCTTTGGTTTCGATAAGTTGGGGCAGGATAGAGAACCCGTTGTAGGCTGTGTAAGGGGCAAAGTAAGTGATACTTCCTTCATCATTGTTAAAGGCTACAAACCGGGCATCTTCAATAGCCCTGACATCGGTGGTTGAGCGGGGGAAAATAGCCCTTTCGGAGATATCAGAATCATCGGAGAATTCAATTTCATAATTTGAGCGTACAATCCAGTGCAACGTGTCAATGGCTTGTTCCTGTTTTTTTGTGGGCGTACGTTTTTCGCTGAAAAGCCGTATGCTTTCTTCCATTTCGTCAAAAGTAAACGAATCAAGCAGCTCATCAAAAATATCCTTCACACAGTCGTACTGTGCCATATCTTTAAGTTTCATGGCAAAATCTTCCTTGTTGTACTCGGTGGAATGAATAATTTTTGCCATCTCAACCTGGTGGCTCAGTGTATCCATACGGATATTTCCTTCATCGTCGAGTATGCCGCTCCGAAATACAACCGACGACATATGCCCCTCACCCACAGCACGAAAGCTCATAATAACCTTCATCTCATCTTTATCCAACTCTTTGGGGTTTTGAAAAGGGTGTGGCACAATGGAGGGATTGAACAAAGCCGCCGATTCGATGGAATATTCCAGGGTAAAAAAAGCACCAATCAACAGTTTTTTATCGAGGGGCAGGTCATTGTAAATAGTAATATCAAGATGCCGGGTAATTTCATCAAAATTATCCTTAAAAATACGCTTAACATTTTTGTGACGCCCTTCAAAATTAGCGATTACCTGTTTGAATATTTGCTTTCTTTGTTTATCAGAAAGGTTCAAAACACGGTCGAAGACTTTATAAATCCGTACTTTATCAAGCCCGAAAAGTTTTGTGATTACCCTGCTTTGATCCGGCAAAAAAGAGATTTTCTGCCGATAAACTTTAACCTTGCTTTGTAAATAATCCATAATTTTGATAATTTGTTACGCTAATGTAAGGTAATTCCTTTTAAAAAGTTTAATTAATGGATAAATTTAGTTAAAATTTACATTACCTTATATCCGCAAGAGTCTGTCTGCTGCAAGCTCTAATAGCACGCCACTGTTGACAATGCTCGCTTGAAGTTCCTCACCGTAGCTACTGCTACGCTTGCGGTACTTCTTCGTTGCGCTTCCCAATATTGACGCACTATTCAAGCTTTCGCTACGAAACACCCTTGCGGATATAAGGCATTACATAAAAAAAGCCCCTCACGGGGCTTCAAAAAATGTAAAATACTAACCAAAATTTACATTAAAATTTAAATGACGGCAACGATTACCGCTTCGCCAATAACTCTTTCTGAGCATTTATTATTGCCACAATCAATGCTGTATTAAAAGGAATATCATTAATATAACCTTCTTCTTCCAATGGAAAATGAACCGACATGGCTTTTTCACAGGCAGCCGGGCAGGCAATCGCGCGCGTATCGAAAGGAATATCATTGATATACTTTTCGTCTTCCAAGGCAAATGATTTCTTTAGCGCTTCCTGATATTGCGCTTCTGCCACCACAGCACCGGTATCAAAAGGGATATCATTCACATAAGCCTCTTCTGTTAAAGCTATGTTTTCGTTCTGTAAAGCACTAATTTTTGTGTTATCGTTTGCAAAGGCCGTGTTCCCCAAAAGAAAAATCAACAGGATAAAGATGGGAATAAAGTTTTTTATTGTTTTCATGGCATTAAAATTTTTGATTATGCTTTTAGCTTAACGAATATCATGCCATCTTTTATTATTCACATATAATCAGTATTTTATATTGATATTTAAACAAATACAAAGTATATGTGTTTGTGATTTAAACGAACATATTTGTTCAATAGCGGACGCTTTTACCACCAAACGTAAATGCATAATGACGATTATCAATCAAAATGCATTTACAGCACTTTATGAAAGAAGTTGATATTTATTTTCCCGATAACCTGTTCAAATAAAATTCAAAGATTGTGTTGGAAGCTTCATAAGGAGAAATTTTTCCATCCAGAATTTGTTGACGAAAATAATTGAGTTGTTTTTGGATTTCTTTTTGAGAGTAGAAATGCCCAAAAATTGCATCCTTAAGGCTATTGTCAAGAATATCTAATGCCTGTTGCTGACGGTTTTGTTCAAAAAAACCATTGCTTTGGGTAAGCCGCAAAAAAGTATCGATTTGTTGTTCCACCGTTGAAATACCTTTTCCTGAAACTGAGGATGCCGTAAGCACTTTGGGCTGCCAGCCGTTTGGAAGTTTTGGAAACAGATGCAAGGCATTTTCGTAAGCTTGCTTGGCCAGTTTTGCTTGTTGTGTATTACTTCCGTCGGCTTTATTGATAACGATGAGATCAGCCATTTCCATGATCCCTCTTTTGATGCCCTGCAATTCGTCACCACCACCGGCCAACATCAACAGCAGAAAGAAATCCACAATTTTAGATACGGCGGTTTCTGACTGGCCTACTCCCACGGTTTCAACAAAAATCCGGTCGAAGCCGGCAGCTTCACACAAAAGGATACTTTCGCGGGTCTGACGGGCAACACCGCCAAGGGTTCCAGCGCTGGCCGACGGCCTTATGAAAGCCAGCGGATGACTGCTGAGTTTTTCCATACGGGTTTTATCGCCTAAAATACTCCCTTTGGTACGGGTACTACTGGGGTCGATGGCCAGCACGGCCACCCGATGTCCTTTATTAATCAAATGCAAACCAAAAGCTTCAATAAAAGTACTTTTCCCCACACCTGGCACACCGGTAATGCCCAAACGTACCGAATTCCCTGAAAAAGGTAAGCAATGTTGAATTAGATTTCCCGCAATGGTTTTGTCCTCAGGCCGATTACTTTCGATAAGTGTGATGGCCTTGCTGAGCACAGCCCTGTCGCCCTGCCTTATACCGCCCAGATAATAATCAATATCCGGGATATTCTTTTTAAATTTTTTTAAACCGGAACGTAAAGCAGGATTAACCGAATCGGGCTTGTCCACGCCTGCATTCACTTTTAGGGCCGATTTATTTTTTTTATGCTCCAAAATATCTAATTTATCGTAAACAAAATTAATGAAAATGCCCGGAAAAGGCTGAATAAGCCAATGAAAAATTTTTCTTAAGGTAACCTGCCATTTTTAAAAAAATGATTTAGTTTTGCAATCCCAAAAATATTACTCTCCGTAGCTCAGTTGGCAGAGCAGCTGACTCTTAATCAGCGGGTCCAGAGTTCGAGTCTCTGCGGGGAGACAAAAGGGAGAAAAGACGAGAAGTTTGTCCCGATAGGCGGAGCGATATCGGGAAGTCTCTGCGGGGAGACACTTAAAAACAAAAGGTTACACTAACTTTAAAAAGTGTAGCCTTTTTTGTTTGCATACAGTTTGCATATAAACTACGTCTATTTAGTGTAAATAGTGAAGCCTTATCCTTTTTATCCTGCTTTCCATTTCCCGGTTAATCTGTTTATTTGTTTCTGATGCTGTTTGGATTCGCCCTCGTTTGTTATTCGCTTACTTATCGCTTGCTAATATTTGTTTGAGCTCTTTCAATCGGTTCAGGTAAAGCAAAAATGTTTTGTTCCCATTGTTTGCTTTCACGGTGGCAAATTTACAGACTGACATTGAAATAAAATTTAAAAACTGTTCCCTTCAATTTCTTTTGTAAATAAAATGTTTGACAATTCAGGCCTTGGAAACCTGATTACAATGAATTAGGAGAAAGGGGAAGATATGTAGGTTTCAGTTATAGTTATATAATCAATAATTTAGCTTGCGTTTTTTGCCGGGGTGGCAACCATTGACGGCAAGATCGTTTATGTTGAAAAAACCAAAACTTTATAACCTTTTTCGCTCAGTCGCAGGGCCGACATATAACCTCCAAAGCCCGAGCCAATAATCACATAATCGTAAAACGTATCCGGCTGTTGAGACATGGTTTAATTTTTCGGGATGAACACGTAAATTTTGTTTTCACCACTGTTGATTTCTCACAATCATCTGATGTTATTCCAAATGAACACTTTGCTTGATAATACCCTAACTTTACTGATGCATACAATGTTTCGGGTACTATCGGAAAGCAAATGAAAGATAAAATGAAAGATTTACAAAGCAATTAGACAAAAATTAGCACAAAAGAAAAGCGGCAACAGGTTTCCAATTGCCGCTTTTGGATTTATTGTATGATCACCTTGCGCAGTTGTACACCGGAAGCTGTCAAAATACGCACAAAATAATACCCCGGAGGAAGGTTTGACAAATCGAAACCTACAGTATTCTTACCGGAGCTAAATGCTCTGGAGTATGTATTGACAACCATACTGCCACAAAGATTCAGAATATCAATTCGTACACTACCGGATGCCGGTAAATAATATTCAACGTTGACCCTGTCTTTTGCCGGATTAGGATAAACCCTGAACTGCATCTGGTCACCTGATCCGAAAGTTTCTATTCCCGTACCGCTTACAGTGGTCATCGCATCGTAAGACGCCGGTACAGGCTCCTTATTTCCGGCACTGTCAACAGATATCGAATAGAATTTATAGGTCACTCCTCCTTTGCCGCTGAATACAGCCGAAGTATCGTAAGTACTCAGAATCCACGGATAATAAGTACTATCGTCTTCCGACACAAAAACAGTGTAGGAGAAAATGCCCGAGCCACTGTCTGTTCCTTTCCACTTCACAGTAAAATCAGTGGTTAACGTTTTTGATGGCAATTCCTCTACGGCACTTTCAGGGGATACATTGTCCGTAATATTTTTCCAGGCATTGGTAGGAATCTCTTTGTTCCAGTCGAAAACAATGTGGGCTGAGTTTTTAATTTCTGTTCCCTCAGCGAGGCCTGAAACAGGTTGGATCGCATAGAGCACATTCCCCTCTCCTTCAGGAGGTGTTTGGTTTGGCGGCAGGAAACCCTCGTCCACTCCTTCAACCAATTCGTAAGTATTGGGATCCAAAGTCAGGAAAGTCCAGGTCAGGATTCCGCTGGTCGCATCCAGCTCATAAAATACCCTGACAATAATGTCTTTTTGAGGTCTAAGATCAATATCTACCGTATCACCATCCGTGGGTTTATAAAAATAGGATGTATCGCTAAAACCGAATCCTACTGGCCGGAAAGTTGTAATATCCAGCACATTTTTATCCAGCGTATCGGTAATAATGACTCTTTGTGCGGCTGCAGTAGCTGCTGAGTCGTTTTCATAAGTAATCATATATTGGTATTCATTATCGGTAGAAACGTAATAGGATGAACCACGTCCTGCCGGCCCGTATTTGGCATTGGGATCGTGCGATTGAAAGGCGACCATATCTTTAAGAGATTTGAAACAATCACCGGCAAAACCGCCACAGGCACCAACGGCACCACCCGCATCAGAAGCACCGGAATACATGGCAGCCATTCCTTTAGCAATTTTAAATGCGGTACTCAATTGTGCCTCACCCGGAACGCAGCCGATCGCCGTGAGTGCAACAGAATTGGCGATATCTTCAACCTTAATACTTTCCCCTTTTTGGTATTTATCGACCGCCATGAGGACGGAATTGTCGAAGGCGGCTTTGGCACAACTAAGGCCGGGTGTGAGATCGGCCACAAGTCCGGCAACCGCGTACATACAATTAAAGAATCCATAACCCAGCCCCTGAGAAGACTTCAGTGATTCGAACAACTCGTTGTAAGTATCATAAATCGGTTGACTGATGGCTACTCTGATTTCGTGACTTCCGCCCTCAGAGGTTACCTTGAGTTTCATTCCGCCACTGTATTGTTGGGGCATGTAAGGAATAAACATCGTATATACTTTACCATGGAAGGGTGAACCCAAAAAATAATCCACATTAACATAATTGGGAATAGTATCCCAGTTTACCTCCATTGACACCTGCTGAGGCTTGATTTCTCCAGGAAAGAGTACCGTTTGATTGGGACCCACAGCGACATACAGAATAACGCCATAGGCATCCTTTTTACCACGATTTCCATACGTCACATAACAGGTCGTCGGTCTGTTGGCCAGCACCCGGTCAGGACCAATCCACTGAGCCCAAATATCTACGGTTTCTCCTTTTACAATTTTAATAGCAGCAGGAAATGTAAGCGGATTACTTTCAGCACCAATCTTCACTTCCATATCCCATTTTCCTACAGAAAAATTTGTCCCGTTAAAATAAGCGATCATTTTGTTGTAGTTTACTTTCAGGCTGTCGGGCATCACCGTTTCCCCCGATAATTTCAGGCTTACTGCAGTTTCTTGATTAAAACCATTTCCATAAATGGCTATCGCAAAGGGGTCAACAGTGTTCGCCGTACCAGGGCTCCACGAGCTCACTCCCGGTTGAAACAAGACTTCCGGCATTTGCAAGAAGGAAATATTACTATTATCGATTTGCGTGTTCATACCATCAAAATCGCCGGCAACAACCAGGTTTTTTTCATTCTTGGCAAAAGTATTAATACTGCCCTGTATCAGTGGGATACTAAAACTCTTTGTTATGGAGTCCAGCGCATTGTCATAAATCATGAAGCCGGGTTTATCTGTATAACTGCCAAATTCTTTCTTTCTGTTTCCGGCCGCCATGAAGAAGCTACCTTGTGCTCTGATTTGGGATAAGCCGTATTTGAATTCAGGCTGATTTTCAACAACAATTAATGTATCGCTGTCTTTATTCAGGATAAAAAGTCCCTTATAATAATCTGTTGCAGCTGCTATTACTCCGCTGTCGTTAATCGCCAGTGACTGCACTCTACTGCTATTGCCGGCCTGATACATTTTCTTCAGTGCACCACTACCAGGGTCAACTTTAATCATGATGCCGGTTGCATTATTGTTTTCCAGTGTGAGATTATTTCCGCCAATATATACAGCAGTATCCAGCGGCAAAATGGTATATACCGGATTCCAGCCTGACACAATTTTCGGGTCCCAACTACTCACAGCTCCTGTTGTTGCATTGAGTTTTACAATACAATTATGACTCAGGCCATTCACTTTTTTAAATTCTCCTGTAGCATACAGCGATGCCCCTCTTTTGGCCATAAAATTGACAAGGTCATCGCCATATCCGCCAGCGATATCGGCAGGAGTAAACCCATCGATTTGGGATCCGGATGAGGCATTCACTGCCGCTAAATTTCCGGCATCTGTACCTTTTATTTGACCTATTCCCTTTCCACCAATATAAACCGTATCCCCTGAGACAATCAGGCTATAAACCTTAGTATAAGAACCCGTTATATTCGGATCCCAATCGGTTACGGTTTTTGATTCCAGATTAATTTTAGCCACTGCGTTTCGTTTCCACGCAGGCATCAACCCGAAAGCACCTGACATAACCACATCGGGACCAAAAGCAAACACCCTGTACACTTTACCATCAAATTCAGGGGGATTCCAGGTTTTCAGTTCGGCACTTTCAGGATCAAGCAAACAAATGTTTTGTCTGTTAACACCTGCCACCAGGTTAAACATGTTCGTGTAATATCCCACGACATATAACCCCTCCGTTCCCAGAGAAAGATTACCAATGGCAGCCCGGTTATTGTCGTTCTGAATCTGATGATCGAATGTTGTAATACTTAAATCCCTTCTATTCAGCCTGACAAGACTATTCACAGTACTGTCTCCGTATTTTGTAAAATCGCCGCCCATAAAAATATACTTATCGGAAGAAACCATACTGTTTACGGTATATATTGAAGGAAATTTTATGTACGACCCATCGGAAATATTTATTCCTAACAAAGTTCCCGGGAAAGATTTAAGAAATCGAAAGTTTCCTGAAAGTAAAAGCTTTCCGTTACTAAAGGAAGCTGAAGAAACATCACCGTCAGGGTTGGCATTCCACGAAGTGAGTGAACCATCTGAAATATTTATACTAAAAAAATAAGGCCTTGTTTCTCCGGTGGAAACTTTCTTAACGCCCATTGACCAGGCATATAAAATATTATTTTTAAGCAGGATTTTAGGCGTAGTGTAACTGCTGCTCACCGAAAATTCCAAATCAGTATTTATATTTGTCAGGGCTCCGGTATTTACATTTACAATACCAACATTTTTGATGGAATTATCTCCCCGGGTCAAATCGAAATTACCCGCTATAAATAGGTTATCATCTTTGATGGCCATTCCGGTAATGATGGGATGATGATAATAGGATGTATGGATATGAAACGTTGTGTCCAAAGCGCCTGTAGTTATATCAAACCGCGACAAGCCATAGATACCCCTTCCGCCATCATTCAAACTATTGGTTGACATTTGATACTCACCGGCAACATAAAGATTATTATTAACTAACAGCAAATCTGACACATAACGATCGGGGCCTGTATAACCTGCATGATAATTATCGAAATGTATTTCAGGATTCCAATTTTGCACACTGCCGGTATTGGCATCAATGGCAGCAAGGGAAGTCCTGGGCTGGGAATCAATGCTGTCGAAGGCACCGCCAACATACAAAAGTCCGTTATTTGACACCATTGAATAAATATTTCCGTTTGGATTGGGTCTGAAATTCTTATCCAAAGCCCCGGTTGTCGCATCAAGTTTGCACAGATATTTGATGGAGTTTCCGTTATCGGCATCGAGAGAAACGTATTGGGAAAGGCTAACATAAAGACTATTTCCAACTAATAAGAGCGTGGCGTCATTACCAAAACTACTTATTTTAGGAGGAGTAAATGTAGCATTCGGTGTTAAATCCTTATCCAGATGATACACCCCGTTACCATCAAAATCTCGATAATTTCCAATGACATACCAACCCTCTTTCCCATCGGAAATACTTTTGACAAACTCACCCGACGGAGCACTAAATGCAGGAATATCATTTGTTTCATCTAATATTACCAGGTTTGTTGAAAGATAACCCGCACCATTATGATCACTTGACCAGTATAGGCTTGGTTCGCCAATAAGCAGCGTGTCACCCATTAAATGCATGGCAGTAACTAAACTCACTGTGGGTAAAACAATTCTGGAACCCGTATTTTTGTTCAACACAACCATCGCTCCCTGATCCACACCATCTACTTTACCAATGGAACCGGCCAAAATCACTTTATCAACACCGATTTCTATTTTTTCCACGCTCCCTGAGTTTTCAAGAACAGGATTCCAGTTTAAATCTATTTCTTTTGTCGCCAGGTTGATTCTGAGAACATTTTTATGAGTATTTCCTGTATTATCATCGATACTGAATTTTCCGGCTACATACAGGTAACCGTCATCTGTTTTTAACACATCTATTTCGCCACTGGTGAATTCAAAATCAAAAGCATGATCCAGTGAATTATCAGACAGGATATGTGCCAACCGAAGGTGTTTCTTATTATTAATTTTATCAAAACTTCCTCCAATGTACCAACCGCTTGCGCCATCAGGCGCTACGGCAAACACTTTATCGGACATCCAATAGGGTCGGATGTCTCCCACCACCGGTTTGTTATAATCCGGAGTTGAGGAGCTATTATTAAAAAAGACAAGGGGGCCCGTTTTTTTCCCCACATGATTGAAGTCACCTCCGAAATAAATATAATTTCCTTGAAGCACTGCTGTATTTACCACACCATCTGTAGCAAAATTGAGGCTATCAATCGGTTTTTGTGAAAATACCTGTGTAGCATTCAACAAGAAAGCCAAGAATATTACTGATAAACAAAATATCTTGAAAAAGAGATTGTTTTTTTTGATTAGAAAAGCGTAAAATGTTCTCATGGCAAAAAGTTTTGAATTCAATAGATTTTAATTCTCTAATCAAATGTAAGTAGCCCCGCTGTTTATGAGGGCTGCAAATGATACAAAACAATCGTCAAATGGTAAAATTAGCCTCCATAAGGATAATATTCAGGAACGAAAGTCATCCTTAAAAAATACAATGATCTGATTTATGAAACTGTCCTTTCTATTTTATGGTAATATTTTCCCGCAGTTATTCCCTCGAATCGTTTAAAAGCACGATTAAAAGAGCTGACAGACCCAAAGCCTGATTGCTCAGAAAAATAGCTTAACGAATGACCATGCCCGGGATTCGATTCCATCAGAGTTTTAGCGTGCTTCACCCGATATTGATTCACAAAATCGCTAAAACTCATTTTAAATTCTGCATTAATCAAATTAGAGAGATAAGTTCTGTTAGTATAAAGTTTATTATCCAATGTCGTTATTCGCAAATTGGGATCCAGATATACTTGTTCGTTTTCCAAAAGTAAAAGCAATTTCTTTTTCAATACGAATTTGTTCTCCACACGACCGTTCAGGTGCTCATCCTCAACTTCATCTTCCACCAAATACTTAATGCTACGGTTTTGTTTATTTCCCAATAAGCCTATGATAAAAAGTAAAAGGCTAAACAGAGCAGATGGGATAATCAAAAGGTTATTTTCAACAAAAAAATTTCTTCCCAACAGATTAGCTATGGTACTGGCAACAGCAGTAACCAGAAGAGTTATAGTCAATAACTCCACCCAAACCAATTGTTTCCCGGCAAGGTTTGAATAAAAATTGGCTACTCTTTTGTCGTATTTTTTCACAAGCTTATATCCCAGAACAAGATAGACTAACGCCTGGATGCCAAATATCATGCGACTGGCAAAATAAACAGTCGCCATCATCTTCACAACCTGCGAAGCTGACTCTTTAGGAAACTGATTACCAATGAGGACCATATTTAAGTAAACTTCTTTTTCGGCAACAGTTGCCCTAACAGAAAACAGTGTCAACAAAACGGACATCAATAAGGCAGGAAGCAAGTGCCATAAGTAGTTACATTTAAAACTCACATCTCGAGTGAGTAACCTCACATAGAGGTAGTACATAGGATAAACAGACAAACCGGCAAAAGCATAAAGACTGTCTATTTTCATATATAACGAATAATCATTCTCAAAATAGGCTGCATGGGAAAAATAGACAACCGAGCCCGTTAGCATAAAAATTCCCAAGGCAAACCGGGCACGATTCTCTTTTATGGGGTAGAATACCAATACCAGCCCCCAAAAAAGGGTAATATAAAAGGGACTAAGGTCAATTATATTATGAAACAATGCATTATATAACACATGCTGGCCCATCTTTTGTAAGATAAAAATCAAGGTCGTAAAATTAAAGTTCTAAGATAATAAATTACTTTATAGTTTTTAAAGCATCAAATATTACCTCATATCCGCAACAAAGTTATTAATAATTCAGGACAAATAACTGTGAAATAATAAATTGCACAGCATTTAACCTGATAAGAATTTCACTTATTGTAGTGGTACAAACAACAAAACATGTGAAATTATGAGTATAAAAGCACAAAGATTAGTTGGTATCATAAGCCCTTTCTCAGGAATTTCTTTTGTAAATAAAATGTTTGACAATTCAGGTCTTATTCCAAAAACATAATTGAAGTGGTTCATAAAAACAGTAACCTTTTTTATATCAGTGCAAATAAAAGTGCTGATTTATTTGATAAAGTAAGCCAAATAACAGATTAGCAGATTGTTGAGATAAACTATAAAAACTATGAAGATTAGCCTCAATTCCTTTCACACAATTTTTTGCAGGCCACAAATTCCGCCTTGTAATTTAGCAACCGTATTTATCTGTATGTCATAAACTTAAAAAACTTTTCCAATATTATTGGATTTTTACTTTTGTGGTAAGAACCGGCAACTATCTTGATATTTTTTTTAAAAGATGATGTTTCCGACATAAAAAACGTAAAATTGGTTGAAAGCACCATGAATAATCTAAAAATTTTCAAAATTTATCCCATTTAGGCATTTTCAATGTCAAAAAACTATTTTTTTGTTTTGTTGCGAATATGAGGAATAAGAAAAAATAAAGAAGTACAAAAGAAGTACAACAATTAATGTCGAAATACACTTACCTTGGTTTTCGGCTTATTATTTTGCCTTTTTGAAAATATAGCGGGTAATAAAAAGCCCTTTGCCGTCGTTTTTACCGGCATCACTTTCAACACCACTGGTTACAAAGGTAAGTTCCCAGCCTTCGTCCACAAGTTTATTAATTTTGGAAGCAATCAAAGCGTCATTGGAAGCAATATTCTGAAAATTGATACCTACACCGCTATAAAAATTGAGCAATTTTGTTTCTTCGAAATTATTCACTTTAGCACTATTGCGTTTCACCGATTTCTGATTACTTTTTTTTCCGTTTGTCCGTTGCGTGGTAAAATCAGCCACTTTAGCATGATCTTTTGCGTCAATAATACGAGACCGTCCAAGGCCCATAGGAACAACCGATTCAACACTGGTAACTACTTTGTACTCGTAATTTTTTTGAGAGAAAACCGTGAAGGAAATCATCAAAAAGGTAATGGATAAAACGATTTTTTTCATAAAGCTTGTCTGTTTAGATGGTTAATATTTAGACAAATATACTCAAATTATTAAATAATAAAGTTGTTTAAAGTTTCCGTAATAAAATGACTGAGAAAGCCAGTAACATCAAGCTGAATACTTGATAGATCCAAAAGATGCTTGTGCTTTTTTAGAATACTATTCCAAACGCTTTCCCAACTGCCATTTTTACTCCACTTTTGAAATGGGTGCCCTTACGGGAGGAATGACTTCGACGCCGGGGTTGAGTGCCGCCGAGTCGATGACGGAAACCGAAGCACCCCAGCTGGCTTATGCTGCCGTTTATCCGTTTTCGCTGGTACTGGTGATTATTGCCGCTGAAATTATGACTTTGTTGTAAAATTATCGGTTGATATACCATTAATATCGAGAAACCTGTATGTTTTTATTATCTTTGTTTCTATTAAATAAACAGTAAAGAGGTTGGTTTTTCATATGTATGGAATTCAGGTTGTTAATAATCAAGATTACTTTGAAAACGCTTCTTGGTAAAAAAATATAGCAAAAAATGTTTTCTTATATTTTCATGAAGATATTAGAAAATCGTCCTGAACGGTACGATTGGGGTATTCGCATCTTATCGGGAGGGCAAGCTAACAAAATAAGAAAGCAAATTGTAAAAACCTATGTAAAACAGGGAATGGATCTGCTTGATCTCGGTTGCGGAACCGGTTCCCTGCTCATAGATGCTGCCAATGCGGGTGCTAACACCACAGGAATAGATACTTCATCGGGAATGTTGGCTGTTGCACGAAACAAAATTGCCGGTGCAGGACTCGAAGGTAAAATAACTCTTCATCAGATCGGCATTGTTGAATTGGACTCGGTTTTCAAGAAAAATAGTTTTGATGTAATTGTTTCGACTTTAGCGTTTAGCGAACTCTATCTCGAAGAACGCATACTGGCTTTACATCAGATAAAAAGGCTGTTAAAACCGAATGGGAAATTCATCCTTGCTTCTGAAGTCCGGCCGGAAAATTTTCTTAAAAGAATGATTCATTCTTTGGTTCGTTTTCCGCTTGCTGTTTTGACTTATCTCGTTGCCCAAACCGGAACAAAACCGCTCAAAGACATCGGAGAAGAAGTATCAAATTCAGGTTTCACTATTCTCAGCGAGCAACGGTCATTTTTGGATAGTTTCACGTTACTGACAGCAAAAAAACAGGAAGACGACGCCCGTGAAACGAATATCTTGCCTGTAGCCGGTATCCCACGGGGTGATCTTTCATTTTTCAAATCTGTTTGGGATTTTATCGGCCGTTGGTTTCCAAATCCTGTTGAACCCGGACTTAGGGTTATCGGCCAACCGGATAGAAATTCACCCGTTTTGCTCACCAGTAATTTTCACCTTACCGTTAGGCGGGTTGAAAAGTCGTTAGCAGATGAAAATGTTTTTCTTTTGGTGGCTCCCACTAACGGTATTAATGTGTGGTGTGCTTCATGCGGAGGTGATTTGAACACGCACTCGGTGATTACGGCAATTAAGACAAGCCGAATCAACGAAAGGGTTAATCATTCCAGGATTATATTACCTCAATTTTCGGCCCCGGGCATTAATCGTCAGCTTTTAAAAAATAAAACCGGCCGAACAGGGATCTTTGGCCCGGCTTATTCCAAAGATATTCCTTTGTTTTTACGTGATAAAAAAACGGTATATAAACATAATCGTGCTGTTTTTTCTTTCCCCTTCAGGCTGGAAATGTTGCTTTCGATGAATTTTATGGTATGGATCGTCTTAGGGATAATTACACTTTTAACTGCAAGTCGTTTTTTTTTACCACTCAGTGCTTTTTTCTGGTTAACAGGATTTATCCTTTATGCAGGGTTTCCTGTAATTCCTGGACACAGTGGATGGTTAAAAGCTGGGGTGTTGGCTGGTCTGGAAATCATCGCGATAGCACTCTTTTCAGCTTTTATTTTACATATGCCCCCATTTGTTCATTGGAAAATTATGCTAACCATAACCGCCATTAACCTGTGGCTTGGTTTTGATTTAAGGGGGATTGTAGCTTCCAGTCCCTCAGAGGCCGAGTGGCTGATGCATCGTGCCGGTTTTGGGTCTGTTGGTCATCTTTACAAAGCGGAGCAGTACAGCCCGGGGAAAATCCACCAGAATATCAGCCGGTGCACCGACTGCCGTATGTGTTTGAGGGTTTGTCCGAATGGTGTATTTGGAATAGAAGGTGAAAATAAGATCAGGATTCAACGTCAGGACAAATGCTTCGCGTGTACGGCCTGCGTAACGCAATGTGCCGAAAATGCTTTATTTTTGACCTGAGGAAAGGGATTTCACTAAAACAATAACATATGGAATTTTACCAACTTATCGAACAGCGTGAGTCCGTAAGGAATTACGACCCTGAAAGGAAAGTTTCAGATAAAGTATTAGGTCGCATTCTTAATGCGGGTCGTTTAGCACCTTCGGCATCTAACCGCCAGCCCTGGACTTTTGTTTTGGTTTCGTCAAATGAAAAACTAAAAGAGGTAAAAGCGTGCTATCAGCGTAGTTGGTTTCAAGATGCCCCTCATATTTTAGTGGTAGTGGGCGACAAATCCAAATCGTGGGTAAGGCCTTATGATGGCTATAATTCCATCGAAACCGATCTGGCCATCGCCATGGATCACATGATTTTGGCTGCCGAAAACGAGGGTATTGGCACTTGCTGGATTATTGCTTTTGATTATGAAAAACTGGCCAAAGCAATAGGACTCAAAAAGGAGGAAGTGATTTATTGCATCACCCCCCTGGGCTATCCCCGAGAAGGGTATCAGAAAAAAGGAAATAAAATCAGAAAACCGTTGGAAGAGGTGGTACGGTTTATTTAACAGGATTTAATTAATCTACCGGTTTCAGAAACTTTATTGTAAAATTTTTAAGCGTATTTTCCTGCTCCGGAGCATACAAACTGACCGTAGTGATTTTTGTCTTTCCATCTGTCAGTGGGTTAAATTTATAACATTGAAAACCACGATGCTCTTTGTTTAACCCTTTCTGACTAAAATGAATTAAATAGGGATCGTACCAGTATTCTGTCTTTTGACTCGCCGAGTCGGCAATTCTCACAATAATTTTTGATTTGTTTTTTTCTGAAAACCCGTTCTTAAATAGAATTTGTATAATCTCTACTTTATTGAAGTCAGGAATTGAACGGCTGGTGGTTTTGTAAATGACAAGTGGAGTTTCACTGGCATTTTTATTTATATCTCCAAGAGTAACCTTTTTTACACAGGTAAAATGATTTGGATTAAAATTAATTTTCCATAATAAACCATTATACTGTTTGCCTGTTTTTAAAAAAACTTCCCAGTATCTTTCACGGGTCATGTCTGTCCAGTGCAGAATAAAATTTTTGTATTGGTAAGTCTGAATCAAGTTAACCGGAACAGTCAAAGCTGACAAGACAATAATACCCGCTTGCAGGTAATGGGGGACTTTATTTATTAAAATAGCGATAAGAATAAAAAATACGCCATAATAATCAATATAAACTCTTGATCCATAGCTGGCTCCGTAATCCCATGAATGCCAGGAAGAAAAAATGTAGGTAATAATCAGGAAAAAGAGAGACCACGTCAGTACCCGGTAGTAATCGTGTTTTATGGCCAATCTAAAAACTTCGAGTAAAGAAAATATCAAAACAGGCGTATAAACAAAAAGACCCTTTTTATAGCTGAATAAGATATTCAGTATCTCAGGATGTGAGAAATTAAATCCCTCGCCCTGATAAGAATAGATTAAATAGTTTCCGGTTTGCTCAAACCAGGCCCAGCTTTGAATTGAAAAAACGGCAAGAATAATCAAGATGCCAAACAAAAACATTTTTGGCTTACGAAAGATATCCTGAACAACCTGTTTTAGTTGTTTGAATGATCCTGCCAGGAAGGGAATAAAAAGCAAAATCAGAACATTAATATTACGGATTATCAGTATCAAACCAAAGAATAAACAAGCTGTAAGAAAATAAGTTATATCCTTACGCTTGAAATTTTTCAGGCAGAAATACATGAATGCATTAATGGCAAAAAATGAATAAACATGACTAAAGGAGGCATCATAGTTTGCGTAATTGGTAATGGCTGTTCCAAAAACGGCCAGGAATTCAATGAAAATTATAATTCCTCTTCTGACATTGTACATTTCCAGAATTTTTCCCAGGAAAAAAACTCCCAAAAAAAGGTAAAAAAGCGTGGCATAAAGAACAGCCTGTTGGAAAGGTTTTTGATAACCATCTTCAGGGTTTCCCTGAAGCGGTGTTGTCAGGTAAGTAATCAGAAAGAAGGGGCTTTGCAAGACAGCCGTTCCGACAGGATATTTATCAACCAAATATCCATGGTAGTGAACATAAACTCCTTTTTTTTGAATGGTTTTGTAGCATTCCGGATGATTAATAAGAAGCTGGCTTTTTCTAGTCAAATCGTGGCGGATGAAAATCGAAGGTAGGTAGTCATAATAGCCAATGCCATCGGCCTTAATATATGGATACGTTTTTCCAAACCGCGAATTTATCATCAGGATAAAAACCACCAAAATAAGTAGTTCGGGAATAGGGTATTTTGAAAAGTGAAAATGTCGCATCAGATTGTTCCTTATTAAGATTTTCATATCTTAAAATCAATCAAATGCAGCAATTCCGGTAATATCCATACCGGTAATCAACAAATGTATATCGTGAGTACCTTCGTAGGTAATGACCGATTCGAGGTTCATCATGTGCCGCATGATGGGGAAATCACCGGTGATGCCCATGGCTCCCAGCATTTGGCGGCTTTCACGGGCAATTTTTAAGGCTGTTTCCACATTATTCCGTTTGGCCATGGATATTTGTGCAGGAGTGGCCTTGTTTTCATTTTTCAACACCCCTAATCGCCAAACCAGTAACTGAGCTTTGGTAATTTCGGTAAGCATCTCAGCCAGTTTCTTTTGCTGCAGCTGAAATGAAGCAATGGGTTTTCCGAATTGTTTGCGTTGGAGGCTGTATTGTAAGGCCGTATCGTAACACTCCATGGCGGCACCCAGCACACCCCAGGCAATACCGTAACGAGCCGAATTGAGGCACATGAGCGGTCCTTTGAGCCCTTTGATGCCGGGTAATAAGTTTTCTTTTGGGACTTTCACATTATCGAAAACCATTTCGCCGGTAGCCGAGGCCCTCAGCGACCATTTATCAACGATTTCCGGAGTGGAAAAACCCTCCATGCCCCTTTCCAAAATCAATCCCTTCACTTTGCCGTTTTCATCTTTTGCCCACACCACGGCCACATCGCAGATGGGCGAATTGGTAATCCACATTTTGGCGCCATTCAGTAAAAAATAATCACCTTTGTCTTCAAACCGGCTGAGCATGCTTCCCGGGTCGGAGCCGTGGTTGGGTTCGGTAAGGCCGTATGCTCCAATCCATTCTCCGGAAGCTAATTTGGGAAGGTATTTTTTACGCTGTGCTTCGCTGCCAAAAGCATAAATAGGATACATCACCAGCGAAGACTGGACCGAGGCACTGGACCGTATTGCCGAGTCGCCCCTTTCTAATTCGGCCATAATGATGCCATATGAAATATGATCAAGGCCTGCACCACCATATTTTTCAGGAATAAACGGGCCTAAAGCACCCAATTGGCCCATTTGCCGCATCAGGTCTTTTGGGAGGGCTTCATGTTTTTGCGCATAACGGTCAATCACCGGTTTTACTTCACGTTCAACCCATTGGCGAACCGATTGTCGGATGAGCTTGTGTTCATCGGTGAGTAATTCATCAATTTGAAAATAATCGGGTGGATGATACATGACTTTCGTGTTTTAGACGGGGTAAAAGTACGGAAGATTTTTTGTCTCATCGTTGACCAATAGAGAAACAGAATTACTATTTCTTGAACTGTTTTGGTTTTTTAATTACAAATGCCCGGGTAATGTTAAATCCGATAACAACATCTCCATTAAGCCAGTTTCCGGTAGTTCCGGGGATAAAATTCTGCCCTATGATTCCTTGTGAGTTAGACACATACATTTGAAACACATGTCCTCCCGTTTCCACATCAAAGCCAATTGAAAAACTATTGTGGTAAGTGGCAGCGGTTTGTTTTGAGAGCAGGTAAAAATATTCGAGGTTCAAGCTGGTGTGATGGCTGAGTTTAAACCTTCCGCCGGCTCCAAGGGCAAATACATTGTTGTCTTCGGAAGGTGTTTGTACCAGGTTTCTATGCACGAGGGACGGGGTGATTTGCAAGGATATTGCAGAGCTAAATTTTCGTGCAATGAGCAACTGGTTTAGAAAGGAGATACGATTTGTAAAATAATATTTTCCGATTGTAGTTTGGTGAAGTGTGTTAACCCCAATACTACCAAAATAGCTCAGGGATATTGGCATATTTCTTTTTCCGGTGCTTTGTCGAAGGATTTTAACTTTTACATTTGCATCATAGGTTTTACCAAACGAACTGCGCCCGACACCCAATTGCAGCCAATCAGTAAGGCCGTACTCAAATCCTAACCTTATAGTTGCCTGGTCAAGGCCAAAAAATTGATACAGCCCTTGGTTTATATTCCCAAAATGATGCTGTATTACGAAAATAAGGTTGCCTTTGCCGGGATTTTCTATCGATTGTCCCAACACAATTCGTGTAGTTTTAAAGGTTGCTTGTGTATAAATTGTTTGTGGCTCAGTATCAAATAAATTCATTAAATTTTCTTGTGAAAATCCTTTACCTGAAAAGCCCAATACCAAGATGAAAATTACGGTTATTTTTTTCATGGGTTTACTGTTTGAGTGGTTTTAAGTTAAAATGAACATGAATTTCAACATTTTCAGAAATTTTTCCCACTACTGCACCCGGAATGGAAATACCATAGTCGGAGATTTTTATAGGAAATTTACCGGAGGCAATGATGGCACCTTTCGAAATGGCAAAGGTTCCGGTAGCTTTTACCGGCTGTGTTTTGCCGTGGATTGTCATTTGCCCGGCAATGGTAACCGGATAGATGCCCTCCTTCTTGAAGTTGATCTGTTTCAAATTTTGTACTTGTCCTTTAAAAAAGGCATTGGGGAATTTTTCGCTTTCCACATATTCTTCATTAAAATGTTCCTGCATCAGTTCTTTTTCAAAGACAAACGATCGCATTAATATTTTCACCACAAAAAATCCTGATTGCGTATCCATTGCGCAGTTTACCGTATTATTAACAGCTTCAATTTTTTCGAGTGGAGCATCCGAATAAAAACTAACTTTACCGGTTTTGGTAATAAAACGTTGCCCGAAAGAAGGCATGGCAAAAAGTATAATAAAAATAGTGATGAGTACGTTTTTCATGTTTATAAATTTTTAATTAACTGATTTATTTGTCTTTATTAATAATTGAGCTCTTTTCAAAAATCACATCGGTTCCATTGTATCCGGCACAAAAACCCTTAATATAAACCGTGTCGGTAGTAGATAATTTGGAGGCTGCTTTTTGAAATTTGGGAAGCAAGGTACATCGGATGCCTTCATCGCCAAACATTCCTTTTTTAAAATAAAAACAGACCACCACCATTGAATCGGCAGTCTCAATAGAGGACGGAATGCCATAAATTTCAAGGACTTTTCCGTCGTCGGGGGTGTTGTTTTTAGAAAAGTTCTCAAAACATTGACTTGCACTGAGTACTTTTTCGGGTTTTGCCATTTCAAAATTTTGATGGGGTTTGTTATAAACAAAAAACCAAACATACATTGCAGCAAGCAGGGCTGTAATGGCCCCAATGGTACCTATTCGAATTGCTTTTTTCATTGTTGAAACCTTTAATTAACCCGTAATCGTTAGGATGTTTCCACTTTTTGTTACAGAATATTTTTTGAGAGATGAAGGCGGCGGCCCTCCTAAAACACTTCCATTCAAATCAAAAGCCCCTCCATGACAAGGGCAAATTATATTGTTGCTGTTCTTGTTATAATTAACACTGCACCCCTGATGTGTACAAATGTCTGAAAGTGCTTTGAACGAGCCATTTGTATTAATTACAATAATGTTGTGTGTAATAACAGACCCCCCGGATTTATTTAATGCCGAATTAGCAGGCTTAGAGAGGTCCAAGGTAAAATTTACTGTACCATTTCCCGGCTGGGGATTTGATTTTGTACAACTTTCCAAAAATAAAGAAGAGCTTGTTAATCCAAGCGCCGCCATGGCGAATGATGTTTTGATAAACTTTTTTCTATTCATAATATTTTACGTTTTAAATGTGAATTAATTATTTTTATTTTTTGCTTTGTTAATTGTCCGGAAATCCCTGGTTTATCCAGTTGGTGATTTTGGCGATGTCGCAGTTACTGAGTTTGTTTCCCCCCTTCGGCATAGCTGAATAGCCCGGATCGTGGCGAATGCTTCCCATTAACCGGCCGCTGTTTAGCGAAGCCACCACATCATTATAATTGGTTAAAGAGAGGTTTCCTGCGGGAGCACTTCCACTGTGGCATCCGGTACAGTTTGCACTGATAACAGGCATCACACTGGCCGTAAACGTTACATTGGTCGTATCACAAGCGCCTGTAGGATAGAGCGTTGCGTAGTTATCATTGTAGCAGGATGAAAATACAATCATTCCTATAAATCCCGCCAATAACAAGAGGTTTTTAATTGTTCGGTGTTCCATTTTTAATCCAGATATTAAAGGTTGCTATTTGACAATCGGATAATTTATTTCCGTTTTTGGGCATGGGAGAGTAGCCTTGGTCGTGCCTGATGCTACCCATTAATTTACCATTGTTGGCAACGGCTACCAAATCGCTATAGTTACGAAGGTAAATTCCGCCGCCGGGGCTGTTTCCGTTGTGACAACTAAGGCAATAGGTTTCCACGATGGGAAAAACACTTCCCGAAAAGGTAACGTTAGTGGTATCACATCCGGAGTCACAAAAATTATTTTTTGCACCTTGAAGGATCCAGTTTTTCACGATGTTTTTTTGGTCGGTGGTAAAGGGTGCCCGGGGATAGGGGGGCATAATGTCATCATCTTTGTCACCTCCGCCAGAGGAAAGAATGGTGTATAATTTACTTCCGTTTGGATTGCCGGCACTCACCCCTCCTGTTTGCATAATGGAACTATAATCGGTAAGCTGCACGCCATGTTTGCGAGTGGTGGCATCGTGGCAACCCGAAACGGCACACCCCGAAGTTAAAAGAGGAAGCACTGTATTTTGGAAATAAACTGTATCAGGATCGCAGGTACTTCCTGTAGAACCACCACCGCCGCTGCTGGTAAGCGTGGTATCCCTTACCCAAATGGCAATTGTATTTATTTCGCAATCACTTAATTTTGACGAACCTTTAGGCATAGGACTGTATCCGGCATCGTGACGGATGGAACCAAGCAAAGAACCGTTATTGATGAGGATGGCAAGCTGGTCAAAATTGGTCAGGTCAATGTTACCCGAGGCATTGGTTGCCGAATGACATCCATAACAATTGGTTTGAAAAATGGGATCTACACTGGCTTTAAAAGTCACATGCGTGGTATCACAAGCCGCTTCGAGGCAGGCATTGTTGATGGCTCCCTGACTAATCCATGTTAAAAGCCTGTTGGCCTGGCTGCTTGTCCAGGCTTGTGCCGGACTTGGCGGCATTCGTTCGTCATTCGATTTTAACAATACCTTATAAATTTTACTTTCCGAAGGCAATGCCAGGTTAATTCCTCCGGTATGCATCACCGAGTTATAATCGGTTAATACAACATCATGTTTGGCGCTAACGGCATTATGACAACCGGTTGTGGCACAAGTCGAATTCAATAAAGGCAATATCTCATTTTGAAAATATACCGTATCAGCACTACAAGAATTACTTACCACAGGGGTATTATCAAAATATTGAATGGGCGCATGGGTACAACTTCCGATGAGCAGACTTACCATGATTAAAACAAGAATCAAACCCATATTGCTACTTTTGGTTCGTACATTCATATTGTAAATAAATTAATGATTAGAATTTATAAATAAGTCAAAAATGCGCCTTGATAAAAGGAAATAAACACATCTATTTATTTGTATTTTCATATACGTAGTTTTTTTATAAACGGTTGTCTGGGTAAATTATTATTTTTGACAACTGTTTATCCAATCCTTACGTAGTTTTATATAGCATGTAATGAGTTTTGTTGAATCTGACCGTCTTGAAAAAATAATACAGGGCTGCCTCCGCAAAAAACGGAAAAGTCAAAAGCAGCTTTATGAACTGTATTACCGGTTTGGATTTGCCACATGCCGCAGATATGCAAGAAATACAGAAGAAGCCGAAGAGATGGTAAACAATGGTTTTTTAAAGCTTTTTTTAAACATTGATAAATATGACCCCAACTTAAAATTTGAAAGCTGGGCCAGAAGAGTATTTATTAACGTAGCCATTGATTATTATCGAAAATACGCCAACGACTTTACGGGTGATCATCTGGATTTAGACAATACCACCGTAATGCTTCCCGTGGTAAAACCGGAAATTCTTGAAAAACTTAGTAACGGTGTTATCTTAAAATGTGTGGCACAGTTGCCCCCATCGTACCGCATAGCTTTTAATTTGTCTGTTGTGGAAGGCTATTCCCACCCTGAAATTGCTGAAATATTACAAATTAGCGTGGGTAGTTCCAAATCGAATTTATCAAAAGCAAGAGCGAAATTAAAAACCATTTTAGCAGAACTATATGCCTGACGAAAAAATGGAAAATAAGATTTTTGACCAGATTATTGGTGATAAGCTGCGTACTGTTCAGCAGGAAGGGGTAACTCCCCGCTGGACTAAAATGAAGCAGCTTTTAAGGGCCAATGGTTTTAAATTATTTTCTACATGGGATTATTTTTTATTTGGGATTTTGGGGCTGTCATTGGCGTTGAATGTTGTTTTAATTTTTTATAAGCCACAACCTGTTGCCAGTCATTTAATGGCTAAAAAAATTCCCGGTAATTCAGTGCGGATGAATACATTTGTTAAGCATGATACATTGGTGATAGCGGATACCGTTTATGAGCACAAAGTGATTTATCAAAAGCAATATGCAGCTTTATCTGCTAAACGGGTAATGGCAATGCAAAACACATCTCAACGGGTTGGGGGCAAACGGATGCATATGCCTGAATCTGTAAAGCATTACTCTGAAAATAATAAGCCTTACGCCAACAAGAAAACAACTGAAAATTTGGCCGTGACGCAACGGGCAAAATCCGGTCTGATATATAAAGACCGGAGGATGTACAAACCGGGTAAGCAGCCGGGAGATTCCTTAAAATTTAATGTTCCTGCACAGCAAAAGGTTGGTGTCACTGCGTTGAACAATAAGAAATCGGGGGTAAGCTATAAAAAACGGAATACTGGCAGGCTGCGGCGCTCCGATACTACAGCAAAATTACCAGCCACCCTGCTGCAAAACAAAAAAATAAACAAACAAAAAAAACCGTTTGTGGTTAGGTTTAAATTGGGTGCAGGCCTGGAAACAGCTTTTATAACATCAAAAAGAATCACCGGGACAATGGTAAGTTATGGGATTGCACCTGAACTCAGGTTGACTAAGCGATTTGCTGTTTATTCCGGATTTTGGATTATTAAACCCCATTTTAATTTTGCTAACGGGCTTCTTGACTTTTCTTCCTTTTCCGATGTAATTACCGATACATCAGCAGTTCACGAAGTGAATGTCACAGGCACAATTTATCGAATCCCATTGGGTGTCCGGGTTTACTTTCCTGTAGGCAGCCATTTTGAAATTAGCGGATACAGTGCCGTAAATTATTTGTATTTCGGCAAGCAGACCTTTAGTTTTGAAATTAAAAACCCGGATGAGACCCATCTTTTGGTTCATCTAAAAAACAGCTATTCCGGCTTTGGTAGTGTAAACTTTGGTCTTGGTGCTTCTTATATTTGGCGCGATAAATTATCATTCAGTTTATTACCACATATTGAAATTCCGCTGGAAAAAACAGGGGCCGAAAAAATAAAATACGAATATTTTATCACAAGGTTTATCATATCCTGGCATTTTTGATCGGTTTTAAAGCTTTAAAAAGTAGAGCGCATGGCTTCTACGGGATCGAGCCGTGAGGCACTCCAGGCAGGTAAAAAGCCGGAAATCAAACCAATAATACCCGAAACCGTTATGCCTAGTATAATATTTTTCATGGTGAGGGTAAGTGTAAATCCTATCACTGAAGTAACCATGAAAGTTAACCCGAAAACAATCAACAAACCGACAATTCCACCCATTAGCGCAAGAAAAATGGCCTCAAATAAAAACTGGAGGAGGATAAAATAATTCTTCGCGCCAAGCGACTTTTGAATACCAATTTGGTTGGTTCGTTCTTTTACCGAAACAAACATTATATTGGCAATACCAAATCCGCCTACCAACAGGGAAAACCCACCGATAATCCAGCCCACCATGGCAATTACGGCAAAAAGCTGGTCGAAACCTTTGCTGATGATGTCTGTTTCGTTAATGGCAAAACTATCGTCGGCCCGTGGTTTTAGTTTTCTGATCGACCGCATTATTCCTGTTAACTCATCTTTCATTTGAGCATTGGAAACAAAAGGTTTTGCACGAACCACAATCGTTGAGTTGATATTTTTAATATCGACTACGCCGCGGGCATAATTCACCGGGACAATAATTGCATTATCGGAGGAGCTGCCGAATACATCTTCTCCTTTCTTTTTAATGACACCAATAACCCGAAGTTTGCGGCCAAAAACTTTGATTTTTTGACCAATGGCATTCTGATGTGGAAAAAGATTACTGGCTATATCGGCACCGATGAGGGCAATATTTCGTCCCCCGTTGCTTTCTATTTCAGTAAAGTACCGGCCTTCCTGCAAGTCCAAAGGCATTACATTGTTGTAGTGATAAGAAACAGCCATCACCGGAACGTTTTCCACAGAATTATCATTAAAATAAACATTCCGGCTTACCGAGAAGAAGAAAGCAGCATCTTCCACGGTATTGCTCCTTTTCAGGATTTCTTTTACTTCCTGAAGCTTGGGCTCGGGCCGCTGGTAATATTTCCACCAGGGATAATTGCCCCCCATGGCCCATGGCCATTTTTGGATAAATAATACATTGTTTCCGAGGGAATTAATCTCACTTTTAATGGTGTTTTGAAGACTGTCAAACACGGTAAAAACAGAAATAATAGAAAAAATGCCAATAGTGATTCCCAACAGGGAAAGGGTGGTCCTGACTTTGTTAGTGACCAGCGAGTTGTAGGCCATCACAAAACTTTCGTAGATAAGTTTTAAAAGAATCATCCTCGTTAAAATTTACAGGTTTTGAAAATAATATTTCCAAATAAAATATATTTCCAAAATTAAACGAAAAATTGCTCAAAAGCCCGTATTTTGCAAAAAGAAAAAGAAGGTAATTAGTTAGAGTTTAATAATCAATAAAACAGGTAGTTGTGAAAAAAATTAAAACTGCACTCCTTTCAGTGTTTCATAAAGAAGGATTAGAACCTCTTCTGAAAAAACTCAGGGAGCTTAACGTAGAAATGTATTCTACCGGGGGAACTTACGATTTTATAAAAAGCAGCGGATATGATGCTACCCCCATTGAAAAGCTTACTTCCTATCCTGCTCTTTTGGGTGGCAGGGTTAAAACTTTGCACCCCAAAGTATTTGGCGGCATATTAGCGAGGCGTGAGTTGGCCGAAGATATGCGTCAACTTTCGGAATATGAAATTCCTGCATTTGATTTGGTGGTGGTGGATTTATATCCTTTTGAAGAAACACTCTCCACGACAGATGATTCGTCAAAAATAGTTGAAAAGATAGATATTGGCGGTATTTCGTTGATTCGTGCGGCTGCCAAAAATTATAAAGATGTATTGGTGGTGCCATCGGTGGATCAATATACTGAATTGCTGGAAGTATTGGACAAAAATAACGGGCATACCACCGGGGATGAAAGGCGGTATTTTGCTGCCAGGGCTTTTGAAGTGAGCTCGCATTATGACACGGCCATTTTCAATTGGATAAATCCCGGAAATATCAGGGCTTTTAAACAAAGTAAATCAGATGCTACTGTGCTGCGTTATGGTGAGAACCCTCATCAGCAGGGTGTATTTTTCGGCAATCTTAATGATATTTTTGAGCAACTACACGGGAAAGCCATTTCCTATAATAATTTGCAGGATTTGGATGCGGCCGTCCATCTGATTGATGATTTTGACGAATGTACTTTTGCCGTGCTGAAGCATAATAATGCCTGTGGCCTCGCTTCGCGCGAAAATTTGATGGATGCATGGAAAGATGCCCTGGCCGGTGATCCTGTTTCAGCTTTTGGCGGTGTGTTGGCAAGTAACCGGAGTATCACCCCTGATGTGGCCAATGTGATGAATAAACTCTTTTTTGAAATTATCATTGCCCCTGATTATGACACAGAGGCTTTGGAAATATTAAAATCCAAAAAGAACCGTATCATTTTAAAGAAAAAAAAGTATAAATTCTCCAATGAACAATTCCGTTCCGCATTAAATGGCGTGTTGTGGCAGGAATTTGATACGGTGACAGAAACTGCGGAGCAATTGGAAGTGAAAACAAAAACCGCCCCTTCGGCTGAACAGGTTGAAGATTTACTTTTTGCCAATAAACTGGTAAAGCATACTAAATCGAATGCCATTGTTTTGGTAAACAATAAGCAGCTTATTGGTTCCGGTACCGGACAAACTTCGCGGGTTGATGCATTAAAGCACGCCATCGAAAAAGCCCGACGTTTTGAATTACCCTTGGAGGGCGCTGTGATGGCCTCTGATGCTTTTTTCCCTTTTGCCGATTCGGTGGAACTGGCACACAAAGCAGGTATTAAAGCAGTAATTCAGCCTGGTGGTTCTATTCGTGATAAGGACTCCATCGACTATTGCAATGAACATGATGTTCCTATGGTTTTCACAGGTATCCGACATTTCAAACATTGAGTATATTTGCGGGAGAAAGTTGGGGGTTTTAAGTTTGGAGTGCCTAAAGTTCGGAGTTTGGAGTTTGGAGTTAGAAGAAAGTAGAATTGAAATATATAAAACAACTTTAGGCACTAAAAATTCGAGGCATTAATTAATAAAATGAATAATAAGGATTTTAGTAAACAACTGGAATACAGAACAAAATTATTTGCAATTCGTATTATTAAATTATCTGGTTCATTGCCTCATTCAACGGAAGGCAGGGTGATAAGAAATCAAATTACTAAATCGGGAACAAGTATTGGAGCAAATTATCGAGAAGCTAATAGGGGAAGGAGTAAAGCTGATTTTGCGAATAAAATTAAAATTTGTGAAAGTGAAGCCAGTGAAACAGTTTATTGGCTTGATATAATTGCTGAATTAAGTTGGATGGATTCTGAAGAAATTCAATTAATTTTGTCGGAAGCAAATGAACTTCTTGCCATCTTCACATCCATAGGGAAAAAGATGAAACAAGGGAGGTAGAGTTTGAAGTTTGGAGTGCCTAAAGTTTGGAGTTCGGAGTTGGAAGTTGGAAGTTGGAAGTTGGGAGTGCCTAAAGTTTGGAGTGTAGAGTTGGGAGTTAATAAGAAAGTAAAATTGAAAAATATAAAACAACTCTAGGCACTTTAGCGCACTCTAGGCACTCCAAACTTCTGTTATTAGTTAGTTTGGAGTTTGGAATTTGGAGTTTAGAGTTAAAAGAAAGTAAAATTGAATAATGTAAAACAACTTTAGGCACTTTAGCGCACTTTAGGCACTCCAAACTTCTGGCATTAGTTAGAAAAATATAAAAAAATAAAATATGGGTTTATTTTCATTTCTTACCAAAGAGATTGCCATTGACCTGGGAACGGCCAATACCATCATTATTCACAACGACAAAGTTGTGGTTGACGAGCCTTCCATTGTGGCATTGGAGAGGGATACGGGTAAAATTATTGCTGTCGGCAAAAAGGCCATGCTGATGCATGGTAAAACGCACGATAATATTAAAACTATCCGCCCGTTACGCGACGGGGTTATTGCTGATTTCCAATCGGCAGAATATATGATTCGTGAGATGATCAAAATGATTGGGATTAAAAACACGCTTTTTCCACCGGCTTTAAAAATGGTAATTTGTATTCCCTCGGGAATTACCGAGGTTGAAGAACGTGCTGTTAAAGATTCGGCTGAGCAGGCCGGTGCCAAGGAAATTAAACTAATCCATGAACCTATGGCTGCTGCTATTGGAATTGGCATTGATGTGCTGGAGCCCACCGGAAATATGATTATCGATATTGGTGGTGGTACCAGCGAAATTGCCGTAATTGCTCTGGGCGGCATTGTAAACAATACTTCCATCCGTATTGCCGGTGACGATTTTAATGCTGATATTGAGGAATATATGCGTAAACAGCACAACATCACCATTGGTGAACGGACTGCTGAGCGTATCAAAATTGAGGTGGGTTCAGCACTTACCGAGCTTGACAATCCTCCTGATGATTATGCTGTTCATGGTCGTGATATGTTGACCGGTATTCCTAAAGAAATAAAAGTGAATTATCAGGAAATTGCAGCTTGTCTCGATAAATCGATCTCGAAGGTAGAGGCAGCGGTATTAAATGCACTTGAAAAAACACCACCCGAACTTTCAGCCGATATTTATCGTACCGGAATTTATCTTGCAGGTGGTGGTTCGTTGCTTCGCGGTCTCGATAAACGAATTCACCAAAAAACCAAGCTGCCGGTGCATGTTGCCGAAGACCCTTTGCGTGCAGTGGCAAGGGGAACGGGCATTGCGTTGAAAAATTTTGAAAAATTCACCTTCCTCATTAAATAGCCGATGGCAGGAGGTTTTCAATGCGTACTTTAGTTGCTTTTTTACGGAAACATCATTTTTTTGCCCTGTTTTTGTTACTGGAAGCCATTGCTTTTTCCATGCTTGTAAACTCGTACTCCTACCAGCGGACCGTTAGTTTTAATGCGGCTAATGACCTGACTGGTGGCGTTCTTAATGCTTTCGCCAATATTACCGATTATTTTACACTGCGAAAGCAAAACGAGGAATTGCAGGATGAAAATACCTTTTTACACAATCAGCTTCAATACTATTCGCTGAAAATTAATACCAGGCAAACGTATGGTGATAGTTTGTTTAGGTACATCCCCGCTCGAGTCATCCGGAATACAATGCATGCAGCCAATAATTTTATGGTATTAGACAAAGGTAGATTACAGGGGATTGAGAAAGAAATGGGGGTTATTTCATCAAAGGGGATTGCCGGAATCGTGATTGGTGTGTCTGCCCATTATTCGCTGGTGATGTCGCTTTTGAACGATAATGCCAAAATTAGTGCCCGTATAAAAAAAAATAATCAATTGGTAAATGTGGTTTGGAATGAAATTGATCCTGGATATGGTCAGGTGGTCGATATACCGGCACATATACAGTTGAATGCCGGAGATACCATTGTTACAAGCGGAAATTCATTTATTTTTCCCGCAGGCCTGGTTGTGGGTACCGTTTTAAGCTATCACCCGAGCAAAAACCAGGGCTTAAATACAGCCCGGTTAACGTATGCTACCGATTTTAACGGACTGCACCATGTGTATCTGATTCAAAATCTGCGTAAGCAGGAAGAGTTGAAATTACTGGAAGGGGCCGATCATGAGTAATTTATATGTAAAAAACAGTATCCGCTTTGTTTTACTCATTCTTTTTCAGGTTTTAGTACTTGATCAGGTTCATTTTGGGGGCTATGTGATTCCTTACGTTTACATTCTTTTTATTTTATTATTACCTTTTGATATTCCGAAAAGTTTATTGCTATTTCTTGCGTTTGGTACAGGTTTGACTATAGATTTCTTTGGTAATACGCTGGGCTTACACACTGCGGCATTGGTTATGTTGGCTTTTTCACGTCCGGGAGTGTTACGATTGTATTTCAAAAAAACGGAATTTTTGTCCGGCGAAGAACCCGGTATCCGGAAATTGGGCTTCATGGGGTTTGTAAAATATAGTTTTTCACTGATATTGATCCATCACCTGGCCTTATTTTATCTGGAATTTTTTAGTCTCAGGTATTTTTTTACCACCTTTGAACATGCTCTTATCAATTCTTTGGCCAGTTTGACGGGCGTGATGATATTGGTGATGCTTTTTACCAAACCTAATAAAAGAAAGCGTTAACTTGTGGCTTTTACCTGATTACTCCGCTACCGATACAGGTTTTTTCTTCTTCATCGTAAATTACTGCAAACTGGCCGGGTGCAATACCGGATATTTTTGTGTCTGAGACAATTCTGATATCCCCTTTTTTGCGCATGAGCCTTCCCGCCGTAAATTCCGGCTGGTGTCTGATTTTGAATTTTATACGATCGAGCTGGCTGTAATCGTGTTTGACATTTAGGAAATGCAGATTTTCCAAAGGAATTTGGTCGCTGTACTGGGCAATAGGATCGTAACCGTTCGACACGTAAATAATGTTGTTCACCGTATCCTTTTTCACCACAAACCAAGGTCCCCCGCCCAAGCGCAAACCACGGCGCTGGCCGATGGTGTGAAACCAAAATCCCTTGTGTTCGCCCAACACTTTGCCAGTTTCCAGTTCGATAATTTCTCCCGGTTTTTCACCCACGTATTTACGGATAAAATCGCTGTAATTAATTTTCCCTAAAAAACAAATCCCCTGACTGTCAGGGCGGTGTGCGCTGGGAAGCTTCATCTCTTCTGCTATTCTACGGACTTCCTTTTTCGGTAGATGCCCTATGGGAAAAATGGCCTTGGCAAGCTGTTCCGGGGTGATTTGTCCGAGGAAGTAGGTCTGGTCTTTTATGCGGTCTGTTGCTGTACCCAAAAAGGCGCCTTCTGCGGTATCGTAACGTGAGGCGTAATGTCCTGTGGCGATGCGGTCGAAATCTTTGCCGTAACGGTCGTTAAATGCGCCGAATTTGATTAGCAGGTTACACATTACATCCGGGTTGGGGGTCAGCCCTTGTTTTACACTTTCGATGGTGTATTTTACTACTGTTGACCAGTATTCATGCTGCAAATCGACAATATCGAATTTACAACCGTATTTTTTAGCAATCCAGCTGGTGATTTCAATATCTTCTTCTGCCGGACAATCCATAAACGACGGCTCATCTTCCATGCCTATTTTTATGTAGAAGATGTGTGGGTCGTAGCCCATTTCTTTTAACAATGGCACACTTACCGAGCTATCCACTCCTCCCGAAACCAGGGCTGCAATTTTCATTTTTAAATTTTTTGCAAAGGTCGGAAAAATGATTGCTCCCGGAAAAATAAAATATTCAATGGAAATATGTAATTTTGAAAAAATTAATCAGCTTAAAAATTACGATTATGTATGGACAATTTAAAGATCATTTAATTAAAGAGTTAAACGATATCCGCGAGGCGGGGTTGTATAAAGATGAACGGATTATTGTAAGCCCTCAGGGGGCCGAAATTGAATTGGAATCAGGACAACGAGTTTTGAATTTCTGTGCTAATAATTACCTGGGTTTATCTAATCATCCCGAATTGGTAAAAGCGGCCAAAGAGGGTCTTGATACACACGGTTATGGTATGTCGTCGGTACGTTTTATATGCGGGACCACCGATTTACATAAGACGCTTGAGCGTAAAATTGCCAAATTCTTTGGTACAGAAGATACCATTTTGTATGCCGCTGCTTTTGATGCCAATGGTGGTGTTTTTGAGCCGTTGCTCACCGAAGAGGACGCTATTATTTCAGATAGCCTGAACCATGCTTCTATCATTGACGGGGTACGTTTGTGTAAAGCACAGCGCTATCGTTACCCTAATGCTGATATGGCAGGTTTGGAAGAAGAATTAAAAAAAGCACAGAAAAACCGTTTCAGGCTCATTGTTACTGATGGTGTTTTCTCGATGGATGGAAATGTTGCACCTGTGGATAAAATGGTCGAACTGGCCGAAAAATATGATGCCATGGTGATGGTGGACGAAAGTCATTCTGCCGGTGTTGTTGGTCACAGTGGTCGCGGCGTGAGTGAACATTTTGATATTTTTGGCCGCATCGATTTGATAACCGGGACTTTGGGAAAATCGTTCGGCGGTGCCATTGGCGGATTTACTACCGGACGAAAAGAAATTATTGAAATGTTGCGTCAGCGTTCACGCCCCTATTTATTTTCAAACTCCCTCCCTCCCATGGTTGTAAATGCCGGTATCCGGATGATCGATATGATGAGTGAAACCAACGAATTGCAGGATAAACTGCATGCAAATACAGATTATTTCATGGAAAAGATGCAGACGGCCGGGTTTGATATCAAACCTACTCAATCTGCTATTTGCGCGGTGATGTTGTATGATGCAAAAGTAGCTCAGGAAATGGCTGCCCGTTTGCTTGACGAGGGAATTTACGTGATTGGCTTTTATTATCCTGTTGTTCCCAAAGGTCTTGCACGTATTCGTGTTCAGCTTTCCGCAGCACATAAACAGGAACATCTTGATAAAGCTATTATTGCTTTTACGAAAGTTGGCAAAGAGTTGGGTGTGATAAAATAATTTATTTGCTTCAACCTTTCAGGTCGTGTTCGACCTGAAAGGTTATCATATTTTGATATTTTGATTTTTGGTATAGGAACTGATATTATTGAAGTTGAACGCATCAAAAAGATGTTAATGCAAAATGACGCTTTGCGGCAAAAGCTTTTTACGAAAGCTGAGCAGGCCTATTGCGATAAGGGGAAAGCCACACGTTTTCAATCCTATGCTGCCCGGTTTGCTGCCAAAGAAGCATTTTTTAAAGCGTTGGGTACGGGTTACCGTTATGGCATGGCTTTTAACGAAATTGAAATACTGAATGATGAGCTGGGCAAACCTTTTGTAAAACCGTATGGTAAAGTAAAAGCTTTTTTAGAAGAAAATGCTGTCCGGGACACCCACCTTTCCCTTTCGCACCTCAAAGAAATGGCAGTTGCTTTTGTGGTGATTGAAAGCTAATTTTACGTAATAGTATAACACTGATAAGTTGTATTATCGTTTTGATTTTATTTTATATTGGCTTAAAACAGATTCCGGGGATTTTCGTCCGTACATCAAAATAGTGTTTGATGGTTTAGCCGGTATTATTCTTGTTCCTTTAAAAAAATTCTTGCTGTTTCTTTAATTGTTTGTTTCACCGGTTTAAATCGCATGCCGGTAGCCGTAGTAAATTTTTTGTTGCTGTATCTGAAATCCCGGTTTGCTGTAGAAGCTGTTTCTTTTGTAATTAAAGGCGGTTTTCCAGTGAAAAATGAAAGAATTTTTAGAGCCCGCCAACTTAAAGCGCTCAAAACCGGTCCTGCTTTTATAGCTGGCGGTTTTACTTTTAGCGCTTCTGCCATCCATGTAAATAAATCTTGATACCAGACATTTTCGGAATTGATAATAAATTGCTCGTTAGAGAAATCACCTTCCGTGAGTAAAATCATAGCTTTGGCCAAATCGTCAACATCCACATAACCATTGCGGCCACCGGTATAGAATTTAAGTCCGTTGTAAACGGTTTGAAACATTTTAACACTGCCCTCTTCCCATTTTCCCGGGCCGAGGATGATAGTCGGATTTACAATCACAGCATTTAGTCCTTCAGCTATTCCCCGCCAGACCTCCATTTCTGCGTAATGTTTGCTGTGCGAATAAGACGAAAGCCCGGGTATGTCCTTCCATTCCGTTTCCTCGGTGGTGGCTTCTGTGATGCTCGCCCTGCCAAGTGCTGCCACCGAACTTACGTAACACAATTTTTTTATACCCGTTTCCAGCGCAGCATTTATTATGTTTGCCGTTCCTTCCACGTTAGTCTTTAAAAGTTTTTCCCGGTCCGAAGTGTTAAAGGATACTACTGCTGCCGTGTGATATACAATATCAATCCCTCTCATGGCCATTTCCAATGAATTGTAATTGAGCAAATCCCCATCTACCCATTTTATTTTTTTATATGTATTCTTCCCGTTTTTGTCATACCACGAAAATACTTTTTCGACTAACCCTGTTGATGATGATGAACGTTTAATTGCACGTACATCCTCCCCTTTGCTGATAAGATGATAAATTAAGTGTGAACCGACTAAGCCTGTTCCTCCTGTTACTAAAATCATAATTTGTGTTTTAAAAGTCCTGCTAAACAGCGTTGCTAATGTACTATTTTTTGTATATAATGTTTACCGTTTGCCACAGCTGTAAGCAGATATATTCCTTTTGGATAGCTTTGCATATTGATTGTGATTGAAGTATTTTGTGTTGATGCTTTAAAAATGCTACGTCCGGTTTCGGTAAAAATTTCAATTCGCTTTTTAAGATGTTCCGTATTGTCAAATGTTATTTTCAGGTTGTTTGTTACCGGATTTGGGAAAACTGTAAATCGTGCCTGGTTTTTAATGGCCGGTACCTTGTCAATAACTAAGGTGTTTATCTTTTGCAGTGTCCGGTGAAAAGGGTCAATCACTACATCCCGAATGGGTTTTTTTATGGGTATTGTGAGCTGTGTAAAAGGAGTCGATTGTAAGAAACGGATGAGTGTATCGATTCCGTTTTCAAATGTTAGCTTCACATCGAGGTACATTTTGAAGAAGCTGATGGTTTGTGTGGAGGTGTTTTGTGTGCTTTCAATATAAAGCGTGTCTTTTTTTTGTACCCATTTAATGTCATAAATCGGATAACCTTCGCCATAATACCATTGCTTAAAGAAATAGGAAAAATCTTTTCCTGTGACTGAATCTGCCACTAATTCAAAATCTTTTCCGGTTGCTACACCTCCCCGGTACCGGTTTTGATACGCTTTCATAACATTAAAAAACAGACTGTCATCGTTAATTTCATGCCTGAGCATATGCAAAATAGCAGCGCCTTTGTCGTACGAAAGCCGTCCGTTAAAGATTCTCCATTCGTTACCCGGATAAATTTCGTTTTCGGGAACGTAAATGCTTCCTCCCGGTTGTGACATGGCGCTATTTTGGGCTTTTACGATAAAATCAGTGGCCGCTTTTGCCCCTTTTAGGTATTCATTGGCCAGGTAATCTGCATAAGTGGCAAAGCCCTCGTTTACCCAAATATCGTTCCATGTGGCACACGTAACATTATCACCAAACCACATGTGGCCAAGTTCGTGGGCAACCAAATCGAATCCGAACCCACCGATGGTAGTCATTGTTTGATGCTCCATACCCCCTCCTAATTCTGTGAGGCAATGGCCGTATTTTTCTTTGGAAAAAGGATACAGGCTAAACAGGTTAGAATAGAGCTCGATGAGGTTCGCAGTTTTGTCAATATCTGCCTTGTTGTAGGTTAGAAAGTTGGGGTTGTTGTACACAAAATTCTGAATTAAAACTGAGTCTCCTTTCAGTTGCTGTGGATGTGCATAAATTTGATAATCCTGATAATCTGATACTGCAAACGAAAGCAGGTAATAATCTATGGGGTAATGGGTTTTCCATTCATATCGTTTTTGTCCGTCAGGAAGGTTAACTATTTTGGTTAGTATACCTTCCGAACCTGCCATTTCGTTGGGTGGGGTGGTGAGGAATATCCAGGCAGAATCTGCTTTGTCTTTCAGGGATTGCTTAACGGGAAACCATTCCTTGGCTGCAAAGGGTTCCGAGAGTGTCCATGTTACATCTTTATTCCATATTTTGTTGTGGGCGTGTGTAACTCCGGCAAAAAATCCACCTGTAGGAGGTTGCCCGTGGTAGAAAATTTTAATGGTGAATTCGGATCCCTTTTCCTGTGTCTTGCTTAAAGCGATTAATAGATTATTATCTATGTGTGTCCACGATGATAATTTGTTATTGTTAATAAAAGCCGAATCAATTTTCATTTCCTGAATGAGCTCTAATGCCATCGTGTCCAGTCGGGTTGCAAGTACATGTGCGGTTATTCTCACATTGCCTTTTATAAAAGTTGTGTCTGATGATACATTTAAATTAATACGGTAAAAATTCACGTCATAAGCATTTTCCAACTCGCTTTGCGATGATTGGGTGTTTTGGAATTCGATTGATTTTCTCGGGTCTTTTGTTTGGAATTTATACCAGTTGTTTATTTCTGCCTGCTGTCCGTTAGCGTGAATGTAGAACATGGTAATGACAAACAGGAGAAAACTACGTTTCATGGTGTTTTTGGTTTTAATAAATTTAGTCAAAGATAATCAGACTATTTTTATGTTTGCATGAAAAATATTTTTGGTTTTAGAAACTTTCGTTGCAATAAGAAGTATAAATCTTGAAATTACTTTATTGTGTTGTTGTTTTAATAATTTTATCCCTTTTTGAATGAAAAAGTTTAAATTTGAGATTAGGTTGGACGATTCAATGCCGGGTCAAATCGACTTCGTTATTGAAAGTGTTTTTACTGAACTTCACATAAGCGAGGCTTTTTATGCTAATATTCTTAATGTTACCCATCATGTGTTTGGTTTTGTGCGAAGCCATCAACTGGGTGGACGGGTTAGTCTTGCAGTGAATTCCGATTATCAGGTTGTAAACTTTAGTGTTTGCGGCTTAAAATCGAAACTTTTGCGGGAGTTGCAACATCGTATGACGAACGGCGAAGACTTCAATTTGTTTAAAGAGGAAGTTTTTTTGATTCATTCTTTGGCTGATGGATTTTCCTTTGCGGATCATTGCTTCGAATATGCCTTTAATATTCAAGCACTTTCGCCCGAGGTGTTTGATAAACGAGAATATGCGCTGAATAATTACTTTAGAAAGGCTAAAACTGTAATTAAAACTAATGTAAATGATTAAATATCAGAGTGTTAATATCAATTTCAAACCCTATTTCCATGGTCTGGCAAAATGGATTAAAAAAGTTATAATTCGGGATAATTTTGTGCCCGGAGATTTAATGTATGTTTTTTGTGACGATACCTACCTGTTAGAAGTCAATAAAAAATTTTTGGGTCATAATACTTTTACCGATATAATTACCTTCCCAACTTCCACCGATCCTAAAATTTTATCTGGTCAGATTTTCATAAGCATTCAACGCGTTCGTGAAAATTCTGAATCTCTCGGTACAGATTTTGAAGATGAATTCGCGAGGGTCTTAATTCATGGTGTACTTCATTTGATGGGTTATAATGATCACTCGGAAGAGGAAAAGCGGGCTATGAGACTTAAAGAGGATAAATCCTTATCTTTGCGGGCTTAATAAATTTTGGTTTCACGTGGAACATAATTCAATGTTTGAAAAATATGATGTAATTGTCGTGGGTGCCGGTCATGCCGGGTCAGAGGCAGCTGCTGCTGCTGCAAATCTTGGCTCAAAGGTTTTGCTTATCACGATGAACATGAATGCCATGGCACAAATGTCGTGTAATCCTGCAATGGGCGGAATTGCAAAAGGACAAATTGTGCGCGAAATAGATGCAATGGGCGGATATTCGGGTTTGGTGACCGATCGTTCCATGATTCAATTCAGGATGTTGAATAAATCTAAGGGGCCCGCAATGTGGAGCCCGCGTGCTCAAAGTGATCGAATGCTGTTTTCCATCGAATGGCGTAAAATGCTTGAACAAACCCGTAATCTGGATTTCTGGCAGGATACTGTTGTAGAACTGCTTGTTAAAGGTGATGTTGTTGTTGGTGTGAAAACTGATATGGGAATTGAGATACAATCGAAGACCGTAATACTTACCAATGGCACTTTTCTAAATGGTAAAATTTATATTGGTACAAAACAGTTTCCTGGCGGCCGCATGGGTGATAGGGCAAGCTATGGTTTGAGCGATCAAATTAAGGCGTTGGGTTTTGAGACGTTGCGCTTAAAAACAGGCACTCCCGTGAGAGTTGATGGTCGCACCATCGACTTTTCTAAAATGGAGGAACAGAAAGGTGATGAAGTGCCTGGACAATTTTCTTTTCTTGAAGATACTACACTTAAACGGCAGCGTAGTTGTTGGATTACTTATACGTCGCCTGTTGTTCATGATACTTTAAAACTGGGGTTTAAAGATTCGCCAATGTTTAATGGGCGTATCGAAGGAGTTGGCCCTCGATATTGCCCTTCTATTGAAGATAAAATTGAACGTTTCTCTGATAAAAACCGGCATCAGCTGTTTATTGAACCCGAAGGATGGAATACTGTTGAATATTACGTGAATGGCTTCTCTTCCTCTCTGCCTGATTATATTCAATTTAAAGCATTACGAGAGATTCCTGGTTTTGAAAATGCTAAAATTTTTCGACCGGGATATGCCATTGAATATGACTACTTCTCCCCTACCCAATTGAATTATTCTTTAGAAACAAAAAGGATTAAAAACCTCTTTTTTGCCGGGCAGATTAATGGTACTACGGGTTATGAAGAAGCCGCCGGACAAGGATTAATGGCCGGAATAAATGCACATTTGAAAGTTAGCGGGAAGAGTCCTTTTGTGTTAAGCCGTTCAGATGCTTATATTGGTGTTCTTATTGATGACCTGATTACCAAGGGTGTTGATGAGCCTTATCGTATGTTTACCTCGCGTGCCGAACACCGTATTTTATTGAGGCAGGATAATGCTGATACCCGTTTAACCGGGCGCGCCTACCGTTTGGGCCTGGCTTCTGAAGAAAGGTATCAAAAAGTACAGGCCAAGCTGATAAAAGTAGAATCTTTGAAAAAGTTTCTTTTTGAAACCAGTATAAAGCCGACAGAGATTAATAAGTTCCTTGAGCAGGAAAATACACCGGGGTTAAATCAACAGGTAAAAATGGCTTCGGTGCTTTTACGGCCTCAGGTGACCCTGCAATTACTGGAAAAGGCCCACAATGGGTTACGCGAACTTATAAAGAAGCAGGGAATTTCGAAAGAAGAAATTGAATCTGCAGAGATTCAGGTTAAATATGAAGGCTATATTCAAAAGGAACAAGAAATTGCTATAAAACTTTCCAAATTCGATGACATTAAATTAAACCCTGATTTTGATTATGATCGATTAAAATCAATTTCGTTTGAGGCAAGAGAAAAGTTAAGTAAAATTCGACCAAAAACTATCGGGCAGGCTTCTCGTATAAGTGGCGTGTCCCCTTCCGATATTAATGTTTTATTGGTTTTTTTGGGCAGGTAAACTGATTTGTTCCACGTGAAACAAAGACATGAAAAAAATTAAGGAGTGCCCCGTTTGTCATTCTGTGAAGTTCACAAATTATCTTTCCACACAGGATTATTTCCTTTCTAAGGAGCCTTTTACATTGTCGCAATGCGAGCATTGCGGTCTTGTCTTTACCAATCCCCGACCCGAAGATGTGGATTTGGCTTCCTATTATAATTCACCAAACTATCTGTCACACCATGCTGCTGGATTTAGTGTGTTGCGTTGGATATACCAATTCTTGCGGAAACGAAATATTAGATGGAAGTATCGTCTGTTGCATTCGTTTATTCCTAAAGGAAAAATCTTAGATGTTGGATGTGGAACCGGTGAGGTATTAAATTTTTTTAAACATAAGGGATGGGAAGTCCGGGGAATTGAGCCTAATGAAAAGGCCAGGTTATTTGCAACAGAAGTCTATGATATTCCTGTGGCCGACGAACCCGGGCTACTTAATTTGCCTGCTGAAAGTTTTGATGTAATAAGCCTTTGGCACGTTCTTGAGCATGTTCCTGACCTGAACCGGAGAATGACAGACCTTAAAAAATTATTGAAACCGAATGGTTTGTTGTTGATTGCCTTGCCTAATCTTGCTTCCATGGACGCAAAATATTATGGTAAATATTGGGCAGCCCTTGATGTTCCCCGGCATCTTTATCATTTTTCCCCCGATTCATTCCTTGAACTTGCCATTCGTCACGGCTATAAACTTATGAATAAAATACCGATGAAACTGGATGCATATTACATAAGTTTGTTAAGTGAGAGGTATCGCAGAAGGTGCTGCACTTATTTACGGGCGTTTATTGTGGGGTATCATTCGAATCGAAATGCCAGACGGGATTTACAATATTCCAGCATGATTTATATCTTAAAAAAATAGGATATGAAAATAGTTGGGCCTCTGTTTTGTTTTTAACTAACTTTACCCTTTTAATTTGTGGTGGCACTATTGTTTGGAAGACAATGGACATCAAATTTTGGCACGATGCATGTTGGAATTAATTGATGAATTTTTAAATACATTCAACTCATGCCTGTTAATAAACACGTATTCTTAAATAGAAATCCAATTGTATATCTATTTGGTATTCTGGTGGTTGTGTTGGTATACATATTTGTTGCCCGTTTTATTGTTACGGACATAAATGCTGTAAATCTTGTTCAAACAGTTGAAAAACAACTTAATAAAATAAGAAAAAGCACTTTAAACGTGAGCACGACGGCCGGAGAAATAGTAAGTCGGAATAAGAAAAAAATATCATGGGATCAGTTTGATTCTGCATTTAAAAATGTTGCTCAAACTGTTGTGGTTCGCCACGCCGGAACTGTCTTATATTGGAATCATTCTGATATTCCTGCCGTTTCAGCAGCAGAAGTTAATAATGAACAACCTGTTGTGAAACTTTTTCCGGCGGGTTGGTTTATGGTATATAGGCATGAGTATGCAAATTATAGGATAACAATTTTTACCAGATTACAGAATAAATATACAATTCATAATGATTTCCTGGCTGATGGAAATACCGATCTGTTTTCTTTACCGGTTGGTGTCAGGTTCACAACTCATAAAACAGGAAATAATATTTATAGGATTCCGACTTATAATTTAGCCATAAAAATAGCTAAACCGGGTATTGGAGAATTGGGTACAATCGTGTTGCTTTTACTTTTTTTCTTTGGATATTTATTGCTTTTGCTTTTTTTGTGGTCGGCCTGTGTTTGGTTTGATTCAAAAACGGATGAAAAATACCGGATTTTGCTCCGATTTCTGTTTTTAGTTGGTATTATTTTTTTGAGAGTTATAGATTATTCCCTGGCTTTGCCTGTTTTTGTGAAACAACTTCCTTTTTTTAATGAAGAGAGCTTTGGTATTCAGGTTTTTAATAGTTGGGGCGATTTGGTACTGAATGCCCTCCTCTTAATTGTAATTTTGGCTGTTTTCATAAATTTGATAAAAGAGCATTCATTTTCAAAGAAGTACAGGTTTGTAGGATCAGGCCTTACAATTATTGTTTTAATCATCGGATCGTTTTTGCTCTATGCTTTGGGCGATAGTATTTTGATTAATAACGATGTGAAGGAGATGATACAAAACAGCATATTTAATACAAACTTTACCATCGATTTATTCGTGATATTTATGGTAAACGCTTTTGTATATGTATTGGTGCGCTCACTTGTTGATTGGATGAAAAGATCCGGCCTGAGTTTTGCTTATTTCGCTTTTGCTTTTGTCATTGAGGTGCTGGTACTCTGTTTGGTATTTCATCCGAAATTGGAATTTGTGATCTTAGTTGCTTCTCTTTTACTTTCCCTTTCTGTGGTAGTTTGGTTCTTGTCATATCGGACCAGCCCATATTTTTATGCTGTGGTTATTTTATTTCTGCTATCTATGGCCGGAGCCTTTTTGTTTAATCATACCAGGCTGGAAACCCGAAATGCGCATCAACGACTGACGGCAGCACTTTTATCACAGAAAAGCGATCCGTATTTCGAATTTAGGTTTAACCGTTTTGCTAACGATATAGAAAACGATACTCTTTTGCGGCATATTGTAATGGAACAGTCACCTTTGAGGGAGCAGAAATTGTATATTTATCTTAACCGTCATTATTTTAAAAACTATTTTGGAAGGTATTCCAAGCAAATCACCTTGTGTGAACCGGGGCAACAACTTGAAATTCAACCAAATAAACAAATAATAGGGTGTGATTATTATTTTTCACAGCTTGGTGCGCAACGTGTCATTGCCTCGCCGAAATTTAGCCTTTCTCTCGTGAACAATACTCAGGAAAGTTTGTATTATGTGGCAAAGTTCATATTTCCACAACAGTCTGATCTAAATAAAACCGTAAATTTATATATTGAATTTTTTGCAGATTTTCTACCAAAAGGATTAGGTTATCCCGAACTTCTCGTGGATGCACGTCAAAACAATTTACACCTTTCCGGATATTCATTTGCGCGCTATATCAAGGGAATGCTGCAGTACAAATTTGGCGATTATCTTTATCCGGTTGACTTTTCATACTTTGAGGGTCATAAGCCTGATCACTTTTTTTTCAAAGATGCATACCGGCATTTGATTTATATGAGGTCAAATGATGATTTGTTGATTATAAGTCGCCCTAAATCAACTATTTCGCAATGGTTACTTCCTTTTTCTTTACTGTTTTTGCTTTCCGGATTATTGGTAATTCTTTTTATTTCGCTTTTTTATGGCCGTGCCTTAAGAAAACTGTTTCGGTTTAGTTTGCGCGCCCGCCTGCAGCTTGTCTTTTTTGGTTCGGTGCTTAGTATTTTTGTTCTGTTATCGGTAGTTACCCTTTATTATTTCAATGAGGCCAATCACCGTCGAATTGAATCTGAATTGAAAGAAAAGGCTCATTCCGTATTAATAGAACTGCAAAATAAATTGCGAAATAGAGAAAGCATTACCGATTATAGTCATAAACTTTTAGAAAGTTATCTACAGAACTTTTCTATGGTGTTTTTTTCTGATATTAATTTATACGACACTTCCGGGAGGCTTATTGCTTCTTCACGTCCCGAGATATTTGAAAAATCGTTGCAGTCAAAATGGATCAATCCGAAAGCGTATTATCGAATTCAATTAAAACATCAGCTGTTTTACCTTTCGCGCGAGCAAATTGGTAAACTCAAATTCTATTCGTCTTACATGCCTTTAACGTTGGATAATGGCCGCGAAGCAGGCATGTTGAACCTGCCTTTTTTCGCCCGTCAGGGCGAAATACAACATTCATATTATCAAATGTTGGCCAATCTGATAAATTTATTTGTTATCACTGGGATTCTTGGATTTGTGTTTATGGTACTTTTGTCTAAAATCCTTACCAAACCACTTCGAATTTTACAGTCAAAAATTAATACCGTGCGTATTGACCGTAAAAATGAAATTATTGCGTGGGAGGATAATGATGAAATAGGTCAGCTCATTGATGCCTACAACCAGATGGTTAAAAAACTGGAGCATAGCGCCGAGCTCCTTAAAATGTCGGAACGAGAAAAAGCCTGGCGCGAAATGGCCCGTCAAATTGCCCACGAAATCAGGAATCCTCTGACCCCCATGAAACTAAATGTGCAGTATCTTGAGAAAGCGTTTCGGCAGGGCGATGAAAATTTTGGGGACAAGATTAAAACAATAAGCCAGTCTCTTATTAGTCAAATAGATACACTGAATGATGTAGCCGGAATGTTTTCCGATTTTTCCAAAACCGGCTTACAACATAATCAAAATACCGATTTAATTAGTGCGCTCCACTCTTCTATCGCCCTTTTCAAAAAATCGTATAAAGTGGAATTTTTGCTGGATATTCCTGACAAAAAGCAGATTTGGGTGAAAGCATCGGAACAGGATTTGCTTCGTATTTTTACCAATCTGATAAAAAATGCCATCCAAGCCATGGAAGACCAGAAAAATAAACGTGTCAGTATAAAAATTTATCCCAAAGCAGACGCCTGGTGGATGGAAGTTATCGACTTCGGTAAAGGAATTGATCCGCAGTACAGGACCCGTATTTTTCAGCCCTATTTTACTACTAAATCCACAGGCACCGGATTGGGCCTTGCTATTGTGAAAAATATGATGAAAGAACTCGGTGGCGAAGTCGATTTTGAAACGGAGCAGGGCAAAGGCACCCGGTTTATCTTGAAGTTTTGTACAGCGAAAACGAGTGAATAAGTGTGCTTACGTAGTTTTAAATTTTTTACCTTTGGCCGCTGTTTATGCCTGGAAATCCACTTAAAAAATTAGCCGGAGAAACACTAATATACGGCTTAGGAACCATCGTCCCCCGGTTGTTGAATTACCTCCTGGTTCCCTTTTATACTATTTTGGTTTTTAATAAGGGCCAATATGGTGAAATAACGGAGCTATATGCTTATGTTGCCCTGCTGATGGTTTTGTTGACGTATGGAATGGAAACAGCGTTTTTCCGCTATGCCAACCTATATAAAAATGATCTTAAAAAGGTATTTGGCACGGCAACAACAAGCCTGATGATTACTTCAACATTGTTTGTTTTGGTTATGCTTTTTTATAAGGATTCGGTTGCTGCGCTCATCCGTTATTCCGGCCATAGCGAGTACATTGTTTTAATTTCGCTTATTGTGGCGCTGGATGCTTTTACTTCTTTGCCGTTTGCTTATTTACGTTTCCAAAATAAAGCCAGGCGCTTTTCACTAATCCGCATTATCAATGTGGTTGTTAATATTAGCCTGAACATTATTTTTTTAATCCTGATTCCGCGTTGGTTGGGAAATAATTTCCAGGCACATTGGCTGTATCGCTCAACACCTTTGGTGGGATGGGTTTTTATTTCCAATTTGGTTGCTTCTTTTACAACCCTTTTATTGCTGTGGCCTGAGTTGAGAAGTTTTAAAATTGGAATTGACAAAGCCTTATTAAAAAAATTACTGGCTTACGGCCTCCCAATTTTAATCATTGGGTTTGCTGGCATGATTAATGAAGTTTCCGACAAAATTTTACTGCGCTATTTACTCCCTTCTAACGTAGATGCCCGGGCGGTAATTGGTGTTTATGGTGCCAATTATAAACTGGCTATCCTGATGATGTTGTTTATACAAATGTTTCGTTATGCTGCCGAACCTTTCTTTTTTGCCGAACACGAAAAACAGGATGCAAAAAAAACGTACAGCCGGGTAATGACTGCTTTTACCGCTTTTGCCTGGTTTATTTTTTTGTTGGTAACTTTGTTCTTGGACGGGTTTAAATATTTCATTGGCCCTGCATTCTGGGCGGGCTTGCAAATTGTCCCCATTGTGCTGATGGCCAAGCTGTTTCTGGGATTATTTTATAATCTGTCAGTTTGGTATAAACTTACCAATAAAACACTTTATGGCGGGGTTATTGCCATGGCGGGTGCTACCATTACTATCGTGTTGAATGTGTTACTCATCCCGCATTATGGTTACACGGGTTCGGCCTGGGCTAATTTTGCAGCATACCTTAGCATGCTGATTATTTCTTATTTGTGGGGAAGAAAGGTATTTCCAGTTCCTTATAACCTGAAAAAAATAGGCCTGATTTCCCTGCTGGCATTGGTAATTTATTTTGTTAGTCGTCAACTGTACGGATTCACTTTACATTGGAGGTTGCTTTTGGGTGGCATTTTATTGCTCTTTTATGCCGCTTCTACCTGGCTGGGTATCCGTAAAGAAATAAAATAATTTGAATCGTCTAATTCATAATAACCTGAATCTGTGAACAAAGCTTATATCGAACTCAGTTATTATCTTTCCATTGGAAAGTATTTAGAAGGTGACGTATATCGCTTTTAATGAACTTAATAACCGGTTCCAGCGAATCGTTATTGGGTACTACATGAAAATATAATGCTCCCCTGAGAAAATGACTTGAACTGTCGGTCAGGATAAACTGATAAGGTGAAGCTACTGAATTTCCCTCAATGTCGTAGGCCATTCCGTACAAATGCCGTTGCGGATCAATAATCAAACTGTCGTTAATAGCATTGGCTTTGGGGATATGTTTTATCACCATCTTTCTTGAGTCTTCAAGATACTTAATCAAATTATTTTTTACTTTTTTATAACTGATATGTATGGTGGCTTTATATTTCGGGTACCGGATATTTATCCAGTATTTTTGCCCTGGCGAATAAGGGTCATTAGTTATGTGGGCATAAGTTGAGTAGGCAAAAGTATAGGGAAAAGTGCTGTCGAACATTTGATAGCTCTTGCGGGGTAAATCAATACGAAAATAACCGCGTGGTTTGGGTGTATAATGCTGATTGCAGGAACTAAAAAGAAATCCGGAAAGGAAAATATAAAGGCTAATTTTTTTCAGTGTTTGCATGTGAATCGGATTTTTTTATGCTCACTTTTATTTCGTTAATTTTTCTTTTATCGGCATCCACAATCTCGAACAGGAATATACCATGTTCTATCTTTTCGCCTTGGGCCGGAATTCTTCCTTCAAGCTCAAGGATTAACCCACCAAGCGAATCGGATTCTCCCCGGGATTCATCAAAATAATCATCATCAATTCCCAAAATCTTACACAAGTCGTTCAGCAGGGTTTTAGCATCAAAAACGTAAGTGGTTTCATTAAGTTTTTTATAATGAAAAGCCTCGTTTTCAATGTCGAATTCATCGCTGATTTCACCCACAATTTCTTCCAGAATATCCTCCAGAGTAATAATTCCTGAAGTGCCGCCGTATTCATCAACCACAATAGCGAGATGAATTTTTTTCTGACGAAATTCCTGAAGCAGGTCGTTGATTTTTTTGTTTTCAGGGATAAAAAATGCCGGTCTTATTAGTTTTTCCCACTTAAAAGTATGCGGTGAATCGATGAGAGGCAACAGGTCTTTGATGTACAAGATTCCTTTTACATGGTCGAAAGTTTCTTTAAATACTGGAATTCGTGAATAGCCAGAGTCAATTACCGTGTGCATCACCTCATCAAAGTTCATTTCCACGTCGATGGCCGTAACATTTACCCGCGACCGCATTACTTCGCTGGCCTCTTTTTCGCCAAATGTGGCAATGCCTTTTAATATCATTTTTTCTTCCTCATGCGTACTTTCGTCCACAGTTAAGTCGATGGCGTCGGAAAGTTCGCTCATATTAAAGTCGAGTTTCTTATTCCTCATGCGTTTGTCGATAAATGAAGTTGAACCAACAAGCAACAAACTGAGAGGCTTAAACAAAACAATGAATACCTCAAGTGGCCCGGCCATGAGAACAGAAAAAGAAACCGGTTCATTGTTGGCGTAAATCTTTGGCATGATTTCGCCGAAAATCAAAAGGAAGGAAGTAACAATTACTATTTGCACTAAAAAAGTAAATACCGGATTGATGGTTAGGTCGAACAAAATCCCTGTTAGGTAAGTAGAAAGTACTACAATAGCCACATTTACAAAATTGTTGGAAATCAAAATGGTAGCCAGTAATATTTTGGGTTTATCGCGCAACGACAATACTTTCCGGCCTTTTTTCCCTAAATCGGACCGCAGTCGTTTTAAATCAGCAGGCTGTAGTGAAAAAAAGGCTGTTTCCGAGCCGGAAATTAAACCGGAAAACACCAGCAATAAAAGCAGGATAACTGAAGTAAGGATAGCTTCCGGTGGAAATCCTTTGAAGAATCCATTCATCAAAATTTGTAAAAGATGAGGGTCGGGATCTAATTCAATTACTTCCAAAACAGCGATTTTCGTTTAACATAGCTTTGCAAATGTATAAAGAAAAATGAAGAGTGAAATAAAAATGAATAATTAACAATTGGTTGACTGTTTTCCCAAATATTTCCCGGCTTTATGCTATACAGAAAATCAGATTATTCCATTGGTTTACAATCCCGGTGTAAGAGTGTGGCAAAAAGGAGGCTTAAAACAAGAAAGGTAATTGCTACCAGATTTAATATCGTAAATCCAAAAGTATCGAGGATTATCCCGCCGGGTATGGCAAAAAACAAACCTATGGCAACAACATTGTTGTAAATAGCCACATAAGCCGGCCGGTGGTTCTCTGGTGCCCGCGATAACAGCATGTTACTAAAAGCAAGGCGGTATCCATCGATGGAAGCACCTACTAAAAAGAAAACAACAAAATAGAGATAATAATTCTGAAAAATTAATAAACTTAAATACGCCGCCAGGTTTAACAACAAAGCCAGGATGATAATGAGTTTGTCGTTTCCATGTGAAGATAATTTTCCCCACAACAAGTTGGCCAGCATGGCTCCGGCCATCTGAACACCTGCCATCCAGGCAATTTCCTTTCCGCTAATGTGATAAATGCTTTTTGCTTGCAAAATGATAAAAGGCATCATCAGCATAAAACCAAACGAAAACAGGCGGGTGATAATTTGAATGCGCAATTGCCGGTCGGACCGGATAAACAAGGCCGCCGACCGGATAAAACTACCGAATGTGTTGAAAGGCGAACTTCCTTTTCGGGAAGCTCTTTCTTTAAATGGCAAAAAGTAAAAATACCCAAGACCCATTATAACCCCGCTGATGAGAAACAGAAAAGCAAAACTGTAAGGGGCTTTGACCCATTCGAGGATGCTGCCCGAAATACCAATAACACCAATTATAGATATTAATCCGGCTAGAATCTGGCGCTGAGAGATGAGCTTGCCGCGAAATTGTTTGGTAAACATTTTCCCCATAATCTCCTGGTAATAAATGGTACCGAAGCCTGCACTAAACGAAAAAGTAAACAAACTGATACCAAAAAATAGCAATGTCAGTGCAGGTGATGTGTTTCCCAGCAACAGAATAAAAAGCCCGATGGAGAACCAGGACAGAAAACGGACTGCAAAAACTTTTTTTAGTTTGGGTAAAACCAGCACATCATTACGCGCATGAAAAGCAGCGTAGAGTTGCATTACGATGGCTCCGCCGCGCAACAGTGAAGTAAAAAACCCGACCATGACATTGCTTTTACTGAAATATTTTACAATCACAGGCAAAACAACCGATTGATCAGCAAGCGCCATAGCCCCTGCAAGTAAAACACCCTGTACAATTACACGTTTTTTGTTCGAATTAAGATTGATGAGTCGATCCATGCTTTTGGTTTAGTGCATGCAAAAGTAAAACATCTAACCTATATGCCAAATAGGGTGAAAAGTCATGGTGAATGGTGAATGGTGAATGGGTGTCAATGCCTATGATAGCGTTGACCGTTTTCACTTACTTATATCGAATTCAGGTTAAAAAGGTAAATCGTCTTCCGGGGCAGCTTCGGGGGCTGGTGATGCCGGTGCTGAAGAGGCTGTTGAGCCGTGTTCTTCAGGTAAAGCGGTATTACCCGGATCATTTTGGTTATAACCGCCTCCATCGGCATTTCGTCGCATGATGATATTAATTTTATCAGCAATAATTTCGGTAATATAGCGGTCGTTGCCTTCTTTATCCTGGTATTTGCGGGTTTTTATTTTGCCTTCTACATACACTAAATCGCCTTTTGCAAAATTTTTATCCGCAAGGTATCGGTAGCCTGCTATGTTGTGCCATTCGGTTTGGTCCACCCAATTACCCTCTTTGTTGCGATAGCTTTCGGTGGTAGCGAGTGAAAAACTGATTTTTTTGTTTCCGTTCTCAAAAGTGAAAGTATCCGGATCTTTTCCGATACGTCCGATGAGCATTACTTTATTTAATCCTGCCATGATAGTAAATTATTAATGAATGATTTTTTGATCTGTTAAGTATTTCGCCACCAGGCGCGATACGGGATATTTGTTTAAAATATTTTGATGTATCAAAAGTAATGAATTTTTGGTATCAGGCGGCAGTTTGCTATTTAAAAAAACAGGAATAAAAAGGGCTTCAATTTTTAGGTGGGTGAGCTGGTGAACATAGGTTTTTGACACTTTGCCAATGGAGGCGTTGTGCATGGCAATCCATTCTTGGTGTGGGAAGTGTCCCAAAACATCCATCGGGTCGCTGAATGGTGTGCTTTGTTCTACTGCCGGGAAGTCATACAGGTTTTTCCAAATGTCTTGCCGGGTTCTTTTTTTAAGGTAGAATGCCGGAATTCCCTGGTCATGTATTTGAAAAACGAAATAAAAAATGTAGCGTTTGCCCCGGATACTTTTTGGGCGTTTTACAGGAAATTGATTTTGCTGATGGTTTTGGTATGCATAGCATGCCTGTTGCAGGGGACATGTTTCACACAAAGGCCTTGGTGTACAGACCAAGGCGCCAAACTCCATAAGTGCCTGGTTAAATAGATCGGGTGGATGATTGGCCAAAAGCTGCCTGGCAATTTCAGTAAAGATTTTTTTTCCCCGGCTAGTGTTGATGGGGGTATCGACACAAAAAAGTCGCGAAAGCACACGAAAAACATTACCATCGACCACCGGATGGGGTTTTTTAAATGCCAATGATACGATGGCGGCCGCGGTATAATCCCCGATTCCCGGTAGTTTTTTTAAGGTGGAAAATTCATCCGGGAAAATCCCGTGTAAATCGTTAGCCACAATTTGTGCACATTTCATTAGGTTGTTGGCACGGTTATAATAACCTAAACCCTGCCAAAGTTTATACACCTCATTTTCGCTAGCTGCCGCCAGTTGAAAGACGTCAGGATATCGACTGATAAAGCGCTGGTAGTATGCCAGACCCTGCTGAACACGGGTTTGCTGTAGGATAATTTCGGACAACCAGATTTTGTAAGGATCGCGGCTGAGTCGCCAGGGTAACGGACGCTTGTTTTGGTTGTACCATTGGAGTAATATGGGGCTTATCTCGGAGTTCATATGCTGAAAATGCTTAAAAAAGAATTAATTAGAAAAAAATATTTTTGTATTTTTATCATTTTTAGAAAAAATCTTTTTATTTTTGTCGCCCAAATTAGTAAACTAATTTCAAACACATTAAAAAAATAAAGACATGACAAAAGCAGAGATTGTAGCTGACATTGCCAACAAAACAGGAATTGAAAAAGTAGCTGTTCAGGCAGTAGTCGAATCATTCATGGAAAGCGTTAAAGAAACCATGGTAAACGGTGAGAATGTTTATTTAAGGGGTTTTGGTAGTTTTATCATCAAAGAAAGGGCTGAAAAAACCGGCCGTAACATTTCAAAAAATACTACCATTGTTATTCCCGCTCACAAAATTCCAGCATTTAAACCTGCAAAAACTTTTGTTAACGAAGTGAAAAGCAACGTTAAATAATTTAATTTTAAATACTTAGTACAATGCCAAACGGAAAGAAGAGAAAGAGACATAAGATGGCGACCCACAAACGCAAAAAACGTTTGAGGAAGAACAGGCATAAGAAGAAATAATTTTATTTCTATTTTTATAAAGCCGGTCTTATGCAAGGCATAGCGCCGGCTTTATTTTTTACCCCGGCACATACGGTTTATATTTATTATTACCACCCCGGCAATTTAAACCGATAGCGTGCAATGATTATAGTATAAAGTAAATCAATATTAGAGTGAACAAAGAATTAATAATCGATTCGAATGTTTCTGAGGTTAATATTGCGCTACTTGAGGACAAAAGTCTGGTTGAACTTCATAAAGAACAAAATAACAACAATTTCACGGTAGGGGATGTGTTTTTGGGAAAGGTGCATAAAATTATGCCCGGACTAAATGCTGCTTTCGTGGATGTGGGTTATAAAAAAGATGCATTTTTGCATTACCTCGATTTGGGGCCGCAGGTCCGCAGTATGAATAATTATACCCGATTGCTGCAACAAGGAAGAGGTGATAAAATTTCTTTTGAAAAGTTTAAACCGGAACCGGATATTGAGAAATCCGGAAAAATTACCAAAGTACTCAATCCCGGTCAGGAAATTTTGGTTCAGATAGCCAAAGAACCAATTTCCACCAAAGGACCGCGTATCTCTACAGAGATATCCTTTCCGGGACGATTTTTGGTTTTGCTTCCGTTTTCAAACAAAATATCCATTTCACAAAAAATTAGGAGCAAGGAAGAACGAGGAAGGCTTAAACGACTCATTATGAGTATAAAACCTGCCAACTACGGTGTGATTGTACGCACGGTAGCTGAAAATAAAAAGGTAGCCGAACTGGATACCGACCTTCGCAACCTGGTGGAGAAATGGAAGAAAATATCCGCTAAATTACCACACCTCAAAGCACCGCAAAAAGTTTTAAGAGAACTGGATCGAACCTCCGCTATTTTAAGGGATCTCCTTAACGAATCGTTCAACAACATCTACATTAATGATCCGGTATTATACGACGAAATAAAAACCTACATCGGGCAAATAGCTCCCGATAAACAGGATATCGTCAAACTTTACAAAGGCAAACAGCCTGTTTTCGAACATTTTAATGTCGAAAAACAAATAAGAAATTCATTTGGTAAAACAGTTACCATAAAAAGCGGCGTTTACCTCATCATTGAGCATACAGAAGCCCTGCATGTGATTGATGTGAACAGCGGCCACAGGGTAAATAAGGATAATTCGCAGGAACAAAATGCGTTGGCTACCAATATAGAGGCCGCCACCGAAATAGCCCGCCAGTTGCGTTTACGCGATATGGGCGGTATTATCGTGATCGATTTTATTGATATGCACGATGCACGCAACCGCAAAAAGCTCTTCGAGCATATGAGAGAGCAAATGGTTCGCGACCGGGCTAAACACACTGTTTTGCCCCCTACAAAATTCGGACTTATCCAGATTACCCGTCAGCGGGTACGTACCGAGACCTCGGTGGAAGTGATGGAACAATGTCCGGTGTGTAACGGAACAGGTAAGATAAAATCGAGCGTTACCGTGATTGACGATATTGAAAATAATCTGGAATATCTGCTTCATGATCAAAATGAAAGTAAACTTACCCTTGCTGTTCATCCTTTTATTTATGCGTACCTTACCAAAGGCCTCTTTTCAAAACAATGGAAGTGGTATTGGGAGTACAAAAAATGGATAAAAATTAAAATGATGAAACATTATCATTTACTGGAATATCATTTCTTTGATAAAAATAAAGATGAGATAAAACATTGAAAAAAAGCCGGTTTCAAAGCCGGCTTTTTTTTACTTTGCGTCTGTCTCGGGTAACAGTACATAGTTATGCATCGGTTTATACTTCATCGTCCACAAAAAAGGAAACAGTAAAAATACCCCTCCGATAATAGCTCCTACATCAGCTTTTTCATTTCGTGTTATTAAAGTGTTAAAATCCTGATATCCGGCTTTTGATAGCCTAATGGTCGTTGTAGTCCCTACTATTTTTGTGTCACGCATTGTGTAAGGCGTTACTCCTGACGACTCGCCGTTTAAGTAAATCTGGGCGCCGCTTGGGTTCGATTGTATTAATGTTGTACTAACACAACTGCTTAACAACATGACAAAAGATAAAAACAGTGCGGAAACTTTCAGGAATGATTTTCTTTTCATAATAAGATGGTGTTTTAAGGATTTGTTTTCCACAAAAGTAATAAAGCTTTTGATTCGGTAAATAATTTAATGCTATTAAATACGGAGTTTTTTCAATAAACATTATTTAACAAAACCCTGTTAAAGAAGGCTTTCCCCAAGCCCCTTTTTTCTTTACTTTTGGCATCAGAATTTATTTAGATGCAGTAAGCTATGAATGTGAAGATTGTCAACCACTCAAAACACAATTTGCCCAATTATGAAACCGGTGCTTCGGCAGGGATGGATTTACGTGCAAACCTGGACGAACCCATTCAAATGAAGCCGATGGAGCGTGTGCTGGTACCCACAGGTTTGTTTATCGAATTGCCTGTTGGCTATGAGGCCCAGATACGTCCGCGCAGCGGATTGGCTATAAAAAAAGGAATTACCGTGCTCAACAGTCCCGGTACTATCGACGCTGACTATCGTGGTGAAATAAGGGTAATTCTTATTAACCTCTCACAGGAAAATTTTGATATTCATGATGGCGACCGCATTGCCCAAATGATAATATCATCGCACGAGCAAGTGCAATGGGTTCAGGCAGAGGTGTTGAATGAAACCCAAAGGGGAGCTGGCGGTTTTGGTCATACCGGTGCAAAATAATTTTAAATTGACGAAAATGAAATTAATAGCAACTATTTTGATGGTTTTGACTTTCACATTGCCGTGGGGTAATGTCGGCGCCCAAAACACATCGCGAAAGCACCATAAAAAACACAAAAAAGAACAAGGCCTCAGCGAGAAACAAAAGCTGGAAGAGTCTGATTTGTTTTCACGTGCCATTAGCCTGAAAGAAACAGGGAAATTACGTGCTGCCGATTCATTGTTACAGTTAGCATTGCAAATCAATCCTTTGGATGCGGCTGCTAATTATGAGAAAGCCAGGCTGATGGCAGCAACCGGTAATAAAAAACAAGCACTACTGCTGTCCAAAAAAGCCATGGATACCGATACTACCAATGTTTGGTACAAGGTGCTGTTTGCCCGTCTTTCAAAAGCCAACGGGAATTATACTGATTACGTGAAAACCTATGAAAAACTGGTAAAGTTACAACCTGAGAATGAGGATTTCGTTCAGGAAATGGCCATGGCTTATACCTTTACAGGCGATTATGCCAATGCTGTTAAGGCTTATGTCGATTTAGAGAATCTCGTGGGTGTCCAGCCGTTTTTATCGCAAAAAATAGCAGCACTATATCTGCGCCTTGATGAAAAAGACAAAGCACTGGCTGAATATGAAAAACTGATTAAGTCGCAACCTGACGAAACACGTCCGTATGCATTGCTGGCGGCTTTTGCAGCTAAAAACGGATTTCCAAAAAAAGCCGAAGAAGCCTATCACAAAATTATCGAACTCAACCCAAAAGATCCCTATGTACATATTTCACTGGCCGATTTTTACCGTAAGGCCGGGAAATTGGAACTTTCGTTTGAAGAATTAAAACAGGGTTTTGCCAATGCGCAACTTGATGTACAGACAAAAATTAATCTGCTAATTAATTATTATTCAGGAAAATTAACCGACGAACAAAGAGGCCAGGCCCTTGAACTGGCCAAAATTATCATCAAAACGCATCCCAACGAACAGCTTTCCAAATCGTTTTATGCCAGCATGTTGTACGAAAATAAAAAATATGCCGAGGCACGAAAACTTCTTCGTAAACTGGTTGTTGAAGCCCCAAATAATTACCCGTCGTGGGAACAACTTCTCTTTTGCGATCTGTACCTCGAAGATTACCAAAATATTATAAAAGATGCTGACACAAGTATTGATGTGTTTCCTTCGCGGCCCATTCCTTATTTGTTGGGTGGCATAGGCAACTTTCAACTGAAAAACTATGCAGCCGCCAAAACCCAACTCGAAAAAGGAAAAAATCTTGTGACAGGGAACCAGGCTTTGTTAGAACAGTTTTATTCCACCCTCGGTGATACTTATCACGAATTAAAAATGAAAAAGGCCGCTTACAAAGCCTATGACGAAGTGTTGAAACTGAATCCCGAAAATACGGTTGTGCTGAACAATTACGCCTACTATCTGGCCCTGGACAAACAGCAATTGGATAAAGCAGCTCAAATGGCAAAAAAGGCGGTGGCGGCTGACCCGTATAATCAAAACAACTTAGATACCTATGCCTGGGTGCTTTATAATCAAAAGAAATATGAACAAGCGTTGTCGTGGGAAGAAAAAGCCATTAACAACGGTGGAAAGAGCAGTGGGGTGGTGGTTGAACATTACGGCGACATTTTGTACCGGATGGGTAAGAAAAAAGAAGCCATTCAGCAATGGCAGAAAGCAAAAAAACTAAAAGACCATTCTGACTTACTGAATAAAAAGCTGAAATATGGGAAGATTTTTGAATAAAGCACACCTGCTGTCTTTTTTGATACTAACTTTTGCCTTTACAGTGATTATTTTACCCGGCTGTAAGTCAATACGGCCGGTTGCACATGTACGGCTCAGTGAAAAACCTTTTGATGAGCTGCACAATCAAATGATTAAGCATCAGCCTGATTTTACCTTTTTCAATGCAAAAATTGCGGTCGGTTATAAATCAGGGAAAAAAGCGTTACATTTTAAAACCCGTCTTAGGATTAAAAACGACAGTATTATCTGGTTTAGCATTGTGCCGGCCATGGGTATCGAAATTGCCCGTATGGAAATTACAAGTGATTCTGTGAAACTTATGAACCGGGCTAAAAAAAATTATGTTACAGGAACTTATCATTTGCTGGACAGTTTGTTGCATGTCTCCATCAATTATCAGATGTTCCAGGCCATACTTTTGGGAAACGATCTGAAAGGTGTTCAAACAAAAGCGGTGAGCAGCAGTACTGACAAGGGGATGTATCTGCTTAAAGTAAACCGGCAACTCAATAGCATTGGCCCGAAATCAGCGGCAGTGATTTTTACCCAGCGTATATGGATCGACCCCGTAACTTATCGTATCAGGCAAATAGCTGTAAATAATACTAATGATAAAAAACACGGGATTAAAGTGCTTTATCCGGAATATCAAAATATAGATAGCCAGCTTTTCCCGTTGCGTATGCAAATCCTGATTCAATCAAAGAAAAAAGTACAGATCGATTTGTTAATTAAAAAACCCGAACTGGATCAAAAAGTGCAATTTCCTTTTTTCATACCGCATAATTATGTAAAATTGTAAAAAGTTTTTATGGCTCAGTCATGGTTTTACCGGTTGCTGTTGATTCCCCTGCTACTGTTGGGTGCCAAATCGACATGGGCACAAAAAAGCCAGACCGCTCAGCTGAAAACCAAAAAGCAGCAACTCGAAAAGCAAATTGCCTATACTAACCGGTTGATTAACAATATCTCCAAAAACAAACAAAATACGCTGTATGCATTACAATTGATCAACAATAAAATTAATCGGCGCATGGAGCTTATTGCTGCATTGAAACGTGAAATTTATAACCTGAACGATAGTTTGGCAGTAAATAACGAGGCGGTGGAATTGCTTTCTGATCAGCTTACGCAGATGAAAAATGAGTATGCCCGCATTGCTTATTACCTCTACAAAAACAATAACCCTTACACGCGTTTGATTTTTCTGTTTTCGGCAAAAGATTTTAATCAGGCCTATCAGCGACTGCGTTATATGGATGAAATGGCTGCCTACATCCGCAAACAAGCTTCCCGGATTAAAAAGATGGAAGTACAAAAAAAAGCACAAATCAGCCTGATAAAAAAGAAAAAAGCTGAAAAAAGTCAATTGCTTGATCAGGAAACCACACAGCTTTCAAACCTTCAGCTGGAGCAACAAAGGAAAAAGCGTGTACGGCGAAAACTGTCGGGGCAGGAAGCCAGGCTCAGGGCTGACTTACGACAAAAACGTAAAGAATCGCTAAAACTTGAGCAGCAAATAGCCCTTGCTATCGCCAAAGCTACGGCAGCTAAAAAAGTGGGGAAAACCAAGCATTCGTATGCGCTGACGCCGATGGAGAAAAAATTGTCGCAGTCGTTTGTAGCTAATAAAGGAAAATTACCCTGGCCTGTAAAAAAAGGAATTGTTGCCCAAACTTATGGCATTCACAATCATCCGGTACTCAGACACGTGCAAATAAAAAACAACGGGGTCAATATAGCGACATCCGCAGGGACACCTGCCAGGGCCGTGTTTGCCGGAAAGGTAGTCAGTATTGTTAAGATTACCACGACAAATATTGCGGTTATCGTGAAGCATGGCGAATATTTCACGGTGTATTCCGGCCTCGACAAGGTGTTTGTGGGTTTAAACAGCGAGGTACATATGTTGCAGAATATAGGCGAAATACACACTAATATGCAGGGAAAAACCGAACTGCATTTTGAGGTATGGAAAGGAAAACTGTTGCAAAACCCAAGCTGGTGGCTGGCCAGACGATAAGTCAAAAATATGTATTTTTAAGCCTTAAAAGAAACTATATTGGCATGAAACAAACAGACACTAATAAATTATTAATTAGAAACATGGTTTGCCAGCGTTGCGTTATGGCTGTGGAAGCCGAGTTGGTTAAACTCAATTTAAAACCTGTTTCGGTGGTCCTCGGTGAAGCTGTTGTGGAAGGGGAAATTAACAAAGAGGTTCTTTCCACATTAAATAAAAACCTGAAAGAAATTGGTTTTGAACTTATTGACGACAAAAAAAGCCAGTTAATTGAAAGAATCAAAACCGAAATTATCAAGCTGATCCATTATCAACAGGAAATGGACGGCCCTATTAATTATTCTGCTCATTTGTCAAAAACCCTCGGACTTGAGTATTCCTATCTCAGTAATTTATTTTCATCGGTAGCAGGAACCACCATTGAGAAATACATGATCCTTCAGCGTGTGGAAAAGGTAAAAGAATTGTTGGTGTATGACGAACTTACGCTCAGTGAAATTGCATGGAAAACCGGTTACAGCAGCGTACAGCATTTATCAAACCAGTTTAAAAAAATTATCGGGATGAGCCCTTCTGCCTATAAAAAAATGCACATCTATAACCGGAAAGCCCTCGATAAGGTGTAAAAACAAAAAAACCCCGCTTAAAACTAAGCAGGGCTTTTGGATTAAATGTTTTTTACTCCGGATGAATAGCTTCTACCGGGCAAACATCTGCGCATGCACCACAATCTGTACAAAGATCGGGATCAATTACGTAAACATCACCTTCCGAAATAGCTTCAACCGGACATTCATCGATACAGGTACCACATGCGGTACACATATCAGGATCAATTTTATAAGCCATAGCAATAAATTTTTAAAATTTTGGGCAAATATATAATGAATGATAATACCATAACACCCATTTTAAAAGAAACTTCAATTTTTAGTAAATCTAAATTATTGAATTTTAAATTTAGACGCGTTATAATTAAGTCGTTATTCTTGTGAAATCATCACAATAATTTGCCATAATAACCTGTAAGTCAAATTTATATGAAATAGTAGCAATTTTTTGTTTTCCAACACAAACGATTGAAAAAAACCTACCTGATTCATTGTTAGAATAATAATTAATTTACTTTTGCCCTGACCATTTAAAAGTAATTTTATGACAACTAAAAAAGATAAAGTAGTTGAACTGGAAGAAGCCGTTGTTCGGTTTGCCGGTGACTCGGGCGATGGTATGCAGTTAACCGGTAACCTGTTTTCAGATTCAACCGCCTTCGCGGGTAATGATTTTGCCACTTTTCCGGATTTTCCATCCGAAATCAGGGCACCACAGGGCACCGTTTCTGGTGTTTCCGGGTTTCAGATTCATTTTGGACATAAAAACATCCATACCACAGGTGATTTGGCAGACGTGCTGGTAGCCATGAATCCTGCCTCTTTAAAGGCAAATTTAAAGTGGATAAAAAAAGATGCGATTATTATTGTGGATATTGATGCCTTTACCGAGAAAAATCTTACCAAAGCCGGTTGGGAATCAAACCCTTTGGAAGACAATACCCTTACCGGCCACTTAGTCATTCAGGCTCCTTTGAGTAATATGACGCGTGAGTCCGTAAAAGACCTTGATTTGGATAACAAATCGGCGTTGAAATCGAAAAACATGTTTGCCTTGGGCATCATTTTTTATCTGTTTAACCGTGATTACAAAAAGACATTCAGTTTTTTTGAAACAAAGTTTAAGAAAAATCCCATTGTAGTTGAGGCGAATAAAAAAGTGCTCGAAGCCGGTTACAATTATGCCGAAACACTTGAGGCTTTTACCAACACGTACCGCATCGAAAAAGCAAGCTTAACAAAAGGCCGTTACCGGAACGTTACCGGTAACCTCGCTACAGCCTGGGGACTACTGGCTGCATCGGAACGTTCGGGACGGCACATTTATCTGGGTTCTTACCCTATTACACCTGCCACCGACATCCTGCAGGAACTGGCCAAGCACAAACAATTTAATTGTGTTACGCAACAGGCCGAAGACGAAATTGCCGGCGTTGTTTCTACCATTGGCGGTAGTTTTGCCGGAGCCTTGGCCATTACCAGCACATCGGGTCCGGGATTGTCGCTGAAAAGCGAAGCTATCGGACTGGCTGTGATGACTGAATTACCCATGGTGATTGTTGATGTGCAACGTGGTGGCCCGTCAACCGGACTTCCTACTAAATCGGAGCAATCGGATTTGATGCAGGCTTTGTATGGCCGTAATGGCGAGGCTCCTGCCATTGTGATGGCTGCTACCAGCGCAACAGACGCCTTTTACACAGCTTATGAGGCTGCCAAACTGGCTATGGAACACATGACCCCTGTAATTTTACTGACTGATGGCTCCATTGGAAACGGTTCGGAAGTCTTTAAAATTCCACATGTAGCTGATCTGCCCTCCATTAACCCTCCGTTGGCCAAAGCCAACGACCCCGATTATAAACCTTACAAAAGGGATGCTGATAAATTAAGCCGTTTGTGGGCTATTCCAGGTACTCCCGGATTACGTCACCGGTTAGGAGGACTCGAAAAAGAAGATATCACGGGTAACGTATCACAAGACCCCCTGAATCACCAAAAAATGACTGACCTGCGTCAGGAAAAAGTTATGCGTGTAGCCAATTATATTCCCGAACTGAAAGTTGAAGGTGACGAAGAAGGAGATGTATTAGTTGTTGGCTGGGGAAGTACACACGGTGTTTTAATTACCGCCGTTGAAGAAATGCGTGCCGAAGGTAAATCTATCAGCCTGGCACAATTTAAACACATCATGCCGTTGCCAAAAAATGTACATGAAGTCTTTTCTAAATTCAAAAAAATTATTGTTTGTGAAATTAACATGGGACAATTTGTCAATTATTTACGCATGACCCATCCCGAGTTCAAATACGAACAATACAACAAAGTTCAAGGACTCCCCTTCATGGTGTCGGAATTGAAAACAAAATTTGACACCCTTTTAAACGCTTAAGATCATGGAACAAAAAATAGAACCGCAAGAATTAGCGCTGACAAAAAAAGATTTTGAAAGCGATCAAATGGTAAAATGGTGCCCGGGTTGTGGCGACCATGCTATTTTAAAATCAGTAGAAAATGTATTCCCGCTGGTGGGGCAACAAATGGGTTATAAAAAGGAAGAATTCGTGGTGGTTTCCGGAATTGGATGCTCCTCACGCTTTCCTTATTACATGAACACATACGGGATTCATGGTATTCACGGCCGTGCTGCTGCGCTGGCTATGGGTATTAAATTGACGAACCCTAAACTGAGTGTGTGGATGATTAGTGGTGATGGTGATTCAATGGCCATTGGTGGAAACCATTTTATTCATATTGCCCGCCGTAATCCCGACATCAACTATTTGATGTTTAACAATAAAATTTACGGTCTTACCAAAGGTCAGTATTCACCAACTACCCCAAAAGGCCAGAAGACAAAAACTTCTCCTCAGGGTACTTTTGAAACACCATTTAATCCCGGTGAGTTGGCGATTGGTGCAAGGGGTAAATTTTTCGCCCGCGTGGTGGATACCAATCCCAAATTAATGCAAAAGGTTTTCCTCGAAGCGGCACTGCATCATGGTGCTTCCATTGTTGAAATTCTTCAGAATTGTGTGATTTTCAATAATAAAATCCATGCTCTGATTACTGGTAGGGAAACCAAATTTGACAATCAAATTATTTTGGAAGCCGGCAAACCTATGCTGTTTGGTAAGGAACATGAAAAAGGACTTGTGCTGGAAGGCACACGGTTGAAAGTAGTAAAACTGGGAGAAAACGGAATTACCGAAAAAGACATCCTGGTTCACGATCCCACCACCGAAGATGCCGGTATCCACATGATGCTTGCCAGTATGGCACCACCGGAATTCCCAGCCGCTTTGGGTGTTATCCGTTCCGTTAAATCAGAAACCCTTGAAGATGCAATCTGGAATTCGGTGGAACACGAAAAACAGGTTTCTCCTTATAAAAATGTTGACGATTTGCTAAATAGCGGAAATACCTGGGAAATTGACTAACGTGTAAAATTACACCAAATTGTTTGATAAAAAAGGCTGCCTGTAAAAGACGGCCTTTTTTTCTGTTATAAAACGAAATCAAGATAGTTACCGGAGTGAATGACCTCAAAATCGGGATTCCCATATTTCTTAATAAAATCGTTTGGAAGGACTGCTTTTGTTTTTTTCCATTTAAACTCGCAGGTATTCAGTATTCCATTATGTTCTTCCAATAAATCTATTTCGTTTCCATGATAATTTCGCCAGAAATAACAGTTGTAATATACTTCTTCGTAATTGAACTTCTTTATGCGTTCCGTCATTATAAAGTTTTCCCACAGGGCACCAATATCATTTCTGTCTTCCAATCCGTTCATTTGTAAAATAACTGCGTTTCTAATCCCATTATCATAAAAATAGTATTTGTTTTTTTTGACAATTTCCTTCCGTAAATTACCACTGAAAGCTCCCACGTGATAAATGACGAAAGATTTTTCCAATAAATCAATGTATCGTCCGACGGTTTTAACATTAATGCCCAGCTGCCGTGCAATTTCATTTAATGAAACGATATTTCCCACCTGAAAGGCAAGGAGTTTTAGTAACTTGAACAATAGCTCAGAATTTTTAATTCGCTCAAAGGCTAACACATCTTTCAAAAGATAGGATTCAACCAATTCGTTCAGAACTCTTGTTTTTTCTTTTTTGCTTTTACTAATTAATACCTCGGGATAAGAACCGAAGACAAGGTAGTTTTCAAGACCCTCTTTTAACTCATACCTGTTCATCTCTTCAATAAGCTCCTTTTGAGCTATAGGAAACAGTTTTACGGTTCGCTTCCTGCCTGTTAACGGTTCACCAACCTGCTGCGACAAATCAAATGATGAAGAACCTGTAGCAATAATTTTTATATCAGGTATTTCATCCACAAGAATTTTCAATCCTTTACCAATATCAGGTATTTGCTGAGCTTCATCAATAACTATAAGATCATACCCGGAAGCAAATTCTTTAATGATTTCAAAATCCCCGGAACTCAGTAAATTTTTTATGCGGATATTATCTCCCGATTCATAGCGGAATTTCAGCGTAGTACTTTTAAGCCACTCTTTTACCAATGTTGTTTTTCCGACACGCCGTGCGCCATATATAATGAGGACTTTCCCTGCTTGTAACAAAGTATCCGGATTTGACCAAAATCGCTTTATCATTACCTGTTTTTTTGTCAAAAGTATAAAATTGTATCATTAATACAAATTTTAACGTGAATTTTTGTAGTCGCACTACCAATTTTAACGTAATTTTTGAGAGGTTACCTTGCGATAACTTTTTGTAAATCCTTGAAATACCGGACTGATTTCAGCAATCGACTGCCATACCAGCTGAACATCTCACCATCAACACATACAATTTTCTTTTCAGGATATTGATCTTGTAAAAGCTGCCTGTGTTTTTCTGCAAAAGGATAGGGTTCGGAAGAGAGTAAAATCGTCTTGGCCTTTGCCAATTCATCATCCCCAAGTTCAGGATACCGTCCGTCAACCAGGTTTTCAAAGCCAACGCGGCTCATCATATCATTAATGAAAGTATTTTTTCCGGCAGCCATCCAGGGTTTTCTCCAAATTAAATAAAGCGTATCCGGAAACTGGCGCAGGGGAATTTGTTCGAACGATTTACTGATTTTTTGGTTAAGAGCGGTTGCCGCATCGCTATTCCCAAGAACCATCCCCATCACCTCAATCATCTTCAGGGCGTCGTTCAAATCGGAAATATCAAAAACCACCACCGGAAACTTTTCGGCCAACGAAATAACCTGCTTCTGTTCATTTTCTTCTTTTACAGCCACAATCAAATCGGGCGATAATGATTCAACATCTTGAATATGAATCGATTTAGTACCACCTATTCGTTGGACGTCCTTTTCAATCCCCAAAGGATATTTACAAAAACGGGTAATTCCAACCAATTTATTTTTTCCACCCAATGATGCAATCGTTTCCGTAAGCGAAGGCACCAAACTAACCACCCTGTGAACAGACTTTATCTGTTTGATTTGATGAATATTATCTCCAGAAATAATCATATGGCAACGTTGATATAAAAGGAATAAAGTTTGTGCAACAAAAATGTCTTATTTTGCAAAAAAATAAAAAACATGTCACGAAAAGTTAAAATAGTAGCTACATTAGGCCCTGCTACTGATAATACGGGTAAAATTACACAATTGATTAAAGCCGGCGTCAATGTATTTCGTTTAAATTTTTCATACGGCACACACGAAAGCCATTACGAAACATTTAAACGTATCAGAAGTTGTGCTGCAAAACTGAATAAAGATGTGGCTGTCATGCAGGACATCTGCGGCCCAAAAATACGTATCAAAGGGATGATTGGCACGCGTGAAGTAAAAAAAGGCGACACCCTGATTATGGCCACACAAGTCGATGGCGACGTGTTTAGCATTACTTATCCTGAACTTATCGGACAACTTGACGTCGGTGATGAGGTGTTCTTTGCTGATGGTACGGTAAAAGCCAAAATAACCGAAAAAAAGAACGACCGCTTGGTGATGAAAGCACTTACCCGGGGCGTTTTGCGCGAAGGAAAGGGCGTCAATATTCCCAAATCGGGCATAAAAATGTCAGCACTTACCGAAAAAGATAAAGACGACCTGCGCTTTGCTGCTCAAATTGGTATTGACATAGTAGCTGTTTCATTTGTAGAAAGTCGTGAGGATATACTCGAAGCTAAACAAATACTACAGGAAGGACAATCCGATGCCTGGGTGGTTGCCAAAATTGAGCGGAAAGCTGCCATGAAAAATCTCGATGACATCCTTACCGAAGTGGACGGATTGATGGTTGCCCGTGGCGATCTCGGTGTGGAAGCAGGACTGTATGCCTTGCCCGGACTCCAAAAGGAAATTATCCGTAAAGCCAACGAAAAGGCCATTCCGGTAATAACCGCTACCCAAATGTTGACCTCCATGATGCACTCGGCTTCGCCTACCCGTGCCGAAGTTTCCGATATTGCCAACGCCGTTTATGATGGTACCGACGCCGTGATGCTTTCCGACGAAACCGCTGTTGGTGAATTTCCGGTCGAAGCGGTAAAGGTGATGGTACAGACTCTGCGCAGCACTGAAAAAATTTATTCGTATCAACGAGAATATAAAGGAGTTAAAGAAGAAGCTTTTGCCCATTCAGCTGCCTGGCTATCGCAATATGTTAAATGTAAAGCCATAGCCAGTATTACAACTACCGGGACTACCGTCCGTCAGATATCAAAATTCAGGCCTAAAAAACCTATTTATGCCATTGTTTTTGATGAACGTTACAAACAAAAACTGGCACTCGTTTGGGGTGTAGAGAAAACTTATGTTATTCAAAACAGTGAAAGTGGCAGCAATTTGATTTACCAGTTTCTACAACAGGTAGGCCGTGATAATGAATACATTGTTACCGGAGGTTCCAGGTCTGGTATCAAAGGAACTACTAACCGGGTTCGGCTTGTGGACAAAACTGAAATTGACAAAATCTATCGGCGTTTCGGGGAATAGAACCCCCACCGCTGGTGCGAGCGTCCGCACACTACCACTGCTGGTGCGAGCGTCCGCTCGTACCCTAACTTGAATCATACCCACTGGTGCGAGCATCCGCTCGTACCATAACTTGAATCATCCTCAATTTAAACCCGGAATTTCCATTGTCAATGTACCTTTTCATACCTTTGTACCGTGATTCAAAAATTCCGGCAACATATTACACGCCACCACCTTTGTAGCAAAAACGATAAAATTTTGGCGGCAGTCAGCGGCGGAGTCGATTCGGTGGTGATGCTCGATCTGTTGGTACAAAGTGGTTTTAAACCGGCCGTTGCCCATTGCAACTTTCATTTGCGTGGCGATGAGTCGGACGGAGACGAGGCTTTTGTAAGGCAGCTTGCCAAAAAATATGGCCTTCCGGTTTTTGTACACCAATGTCATGCCGCAGGTTTTGCCAAAGAACATCACATCAGCATCGAAATGGCTGCCCGTGACCTGCGTTATGCCTGGTTTGAAAAACTGATGAACGAACACCATTTTCAAAAGCTTGCCATTGGCCATAACCGTGATGATGATGCAGAGACTTTCTTTATTAATCTGTTCCGCAGTTCCGGGCTTCACGGACTTAAAGGAATTCCTGTGGAACGAAACCATATCATCAGGCCGATCCTTTTTGCTTCACGCGATGAAATTCTGCAATACGCTAATAATCAAAAACTAAACTTCCGTGAAGATTCTACCAATGCCACCGATGATTATCTGCGCAACCGCATCCGGCATCATCTGATTCCCTTTATGGAAGATCATTTTCCGGGAAGCCGTGACGGTTTGGCCGGAAGCCTTGAAAAATTAAAAGAAAACGATGCGCTGTTTGAACTCCTCCTGAAAGAAAAAAAAGAACAAATTTTTGAGTCGTCAGGAAACGGATACCGCATCCCTAAGAAAATGCTCCGGGGCTTTCCCAAAACCAACATCCTCCTCTATTATCTGCTTCGCGATTTCGGCTTTAACCGCAGTCAAACCGACCAAATAAATACCTCCATAAACAATAACCAAAACGGTCAAATCTTTAACTCGGGTACATACCGGCTGCTGTCCGACCGTGATTGTCTTTTTATAGAACCGGTTTCCACAAACCAAAGTAAAACCTGGCCCGTTGAATTGAAATCAGCCGAAATAAAAACCCCTGTTAATCTTCAAATCCGGCTTCTTCCGAATGATATGAATTTTGTCTTGAAAAAAGCCAAAAACATCGCCTACTTTGATGCAGATAAACTCACCGAACCGCTCGTTTTACGAAAATGGAAAAAAGGTGACCGTTTTGAACCCTTCGGGATGCGGGGCAGCAAATTGCTCAGCGACTTCTTTATTGATGAGAAATTCAGTCGTTTTGAAAAAGAAAACACCTGGTTGCTGGTATCGGGAAATACAATTCTGTGGGTTGTAGGACACCGGGCAACGCGGCATTTTAGTATTACCCCTCAAACAAGAACAGTATTTATGGTTCACCTTAAATCTGGTTTATAGAAGTAGTTGGTGTGCATTTTCGAAAAAATATTTTCCAAATCAAAACAAATACTTAACTTTGCCGTTAGTAACGTATTGGGTTATTATGATAATTTCATTTGGAACGAAAGAAACAGAAAAAATCTGGAATGGAGAACGAGTGAAGAAAATTCCAATCGAGATTCAAAAAATTGGAAGGAGAAAATTAAGAATGTTAAATAACTCACAGAACTTAATGGATTTAAAAATACCTCCTTCAAACAGACTTGAAAAATTAACAGGAAAACTAAAAGAATATCACAGTATAAGAATAAATGATCAATGGAGAATTGTATTTAAGTGGAGAAACAACAATTCACATCAAGTAAAAGTAATGGACTATCATAAATAATTAAAAATGGAAAGATTGGAAAACATACATCCTGGAGAAATATTAATGGAAGAATTTTTAAGGCCAATGAAAATATCTGCCTATAAACTTTCAAAAGACATTGATATTCCCCAGACGAGAATATCGCAGATTGTCAAAGGAAAAAGAAGAATTACTGCTGACACCGCATTAAGACTTAGTTCTTATTTTGGAAATTCTGCAAAATTTTGGCTTGGACTACAGAACGATTATGACATTGAAAATGAAAGAATAAAAAAGATTGAAATATTCAAAAAGATTAGAAATCGAAGAAAAAACGCACACCAACACGCAATATAAAAAATTGGACATAAAGTGATGTATATGAGCAATATAACATTAAACAAACAGAGTGGTAAATTGAAAGTTTGGTGTTTGAAATGCCCAATTTTTCATATTGCCAACCGTTGGATGCATAGGAAAAGGCCCCAAAGTCCCATTAAAAAAATCTGAAATAAATTTGAAGAGATGTATTTCAAAAAAAGTATAAGCTAATAACCGGCCACAGTGTATAGCCGCAAACCGGTCTCCGGATATAATCTATCAAAACAATAATAGTGTATGGCCGCACATAACGAACTGGGAAAAAAAGGTGAAAACCTGGCATTGGAAATGCTCCGTCAAAAAAAGTATCAAATTCTGGAAACCAACTGGAGGCACGATAAGGATGAGGTTGATATTATTGCCCGCGAAGGAAACGAGTTAGTAATTGTAGAAGTAAAAACCCGCAGTACCGATTATTTTGGTGATCCCGAAGATGCTGTTGATGCGGCCAAAGAGCGTAATTTGATTCGCGCAGCCGAGGCTTATGTAGAACTGAATAATCTCGATATTGATGTGCGTTACGATGTGGTTTCCATTATATTGAACAATCACCAATCAACTATCCGGCACATCCGTGATGCTTTTTACCCGGGCTTATGAAAAGGATCCAAAACCCGGTTTTTCAAAAATGGCTGGGCAGAATAGTTCTCACACTGTTACTACTGCTGATATTGCTAAAATGGGTGGTGGGCTGGTGCAGTTTACTGCTTTGTGCGGCTTTTGTGATTACGGTTGTCGCCTGGGCCATTTTATCAGACCTTGGGACGGGCGTGAAAGACCAGTAAGGGAATATCGGTTTGAAACAGGAACTTGCGCGTCATGCTCTCTTTTAAGAATAGTTTGGTAAAAAGTGAGCGGTGATGTGTGGTGATGGCCATCAACTCAATTTGTTTCTCTTTGATGAAATCTTCTAATCCCAGTTGCGGATCAAGACACTCCAGTAATCCGCACTCTATTTGCGTAATCCCCAGGGTGTCAATTAAAAACTTACGCATTTTATGCATATAAACCTCTTCAGGTTTTTCTATCTCTTCCGACACATGTAAACAATAAATCAACGACTTAAATGGTTTTACAAAAGAAGCCAGTTTGCTCATGGCCCAATAATCGGTTTCGTCAAAACTGGTGGCATACAACACCCGTTTCGGATTTTTAAACCCGGACGCGTCATAGCCTTTTGGGACGGCCAGCACCGGAACACGGGCTTTCTCAATTATTTTTGCAGTAACGCTGCCAAAAGAACGAAATCCTTCCAGCTGACTTCCCCGAGTGCCCATAACCACCAGCCCCGGTTTGTATTCGTCGGTGTATCGCAAAATAGTATCCACTGCATTGCCCTTTACCAAATCGTAAAAAATATTCACCCCTTTAACATGTCGCAATTTCAACTTGCTTTTCAGGGTGTTGGCAAGTTTCTTCAGGCCTTCCTCCGTTTCCTCTTCTACCTCCCGCGTAATTTTATCCAGGTTTACCGAAAAAGTATAGGTCTCCAGATGGGCATAAGGACTTAAATTAGGATCAAAATATACATTAAGCAGCTGAATGTCAGCCTTTAATTTGGCAGCAATATTTAAGGCGTAAAAGGCTGCATTTTCAGCATGTGCCGAAAAATCAACAGGTACCAGGATGCGCCTTACGCTTCGCATGTACTCCACTGCCTGTTGTTTTTCTTTTCCAAAGGCCAGTCGAAAGTCGTCCAGAATATCTAACGCTGTTGCCAGATCACTCTCTTTAATAATGACATTCACGCCGCCTGCACTTTCTTTAATCCTGTTTACATGGGTTATATAACTTTCAATACCCTGTTCTTCCAACCGGGCACTGAGCAGTTGTGCCCTCATATAGGTAAGTGTGGCCAATGTGATGATTTTGTCTTTCATTGTAACAGTATATTGTTTAATAATCAGGTAAATATATGAAAAATATTTGATTTATGCAAGGGGCATGCATGTATTTGTTAATTTTGCGGCCTCATTTTTAGGAAATTATGAACCGTAATCACAAACAAAATCCCAAAAGGAAATCAAATTCACCGGCTGACCGGCAGAAGCCTTCTTTTAAAAAGAAACGGGATAGCTTTCATAAAGATTTTGATAAATCAACCCACAAACCAAAACCACATTTTGAAAAGAAGAAGATGACGACAACCGCTGGCCCTAAACCGGAAGGCGTACGGCTGAATAAATACCTTGCCAATGCCGGCGTCTGTTCACGACGTGAAGCCGATAAATTGATCGAAAGTGGTTCGGTATCAATTAACGGAAAAGTAGTTACACAACTCGGAACACGCGTTAGCCCCGCCGACAAAGTACAATTTGGCGGACAAACACTCAGTCGCGAGAAGCCTGTTTATCTGCTGCTGAACAAACCCAAAGGCTTTATCACCACTTCCGACGATCCGCAAAACAGGCGCACTGTAATGAACCTCGTCGAAAATGCCTGCCCTGAACGTATCTACCCCGTGGGTCGTCTCGACCGCAATACAACAGGCCTCCTTTTGTTTACCAACGATGGCGAAATGGCCAAAAAACTGATGCACCCCAAATATGAAATTAAAAAGATTTACCAGGTTACACTGGATAAAAATCTTACTAAAAACGATATGCTACGTATAGCCGAAGGACTGCAACTCGAAGATGGCATGATTGCCCCCGATAAAATTGCTTATGTCGCCGGAGCGGATGATAAAAAACAGATCGGCCTCGAAATCCATTCCGGTCGTAATCGTATTGTGCGCCGTATTTTTGAACACCTCGGCTATAAAGTGCTAAAACTTGATCGTGTTTTCGTAGCCGGTCTTACCAAAAAAGACCTTCCCCGGGGCAAGTGGCGCTTCCTTACACCTAAAGAAATAAATATGCTTAAACGTCTGGGGCACTAATCTTTCAGGTGGGGCATTAACCTTTCAGGTGGCCTTGCACCTGAAAGATTGAAAATAACTCCCCTGGCGCAAGCGTTTCGCTCAACTGGCTCAAGCATCTCGCTTGTGCCTTTACTCACTTCTGCTTTTACTCACTTGAAGTACTTCATCAAACTTCCATTTTTGTATAAAAAAAGCCCGGCTAAAAACTTGTTTTCCTTGCGAAAGAAACTACTTTTGCCGGCGAAAAACAGCGGTTGAATTGTTCAATATTAACAGGGATTTAAAATCAATAGCTTTATGAAATTTATCAGAAAAGATAAACGGTTCAGCAAACGCTGGATTATTAACTACAGCCTTATTGTTATCGGTTCATTTATTTTAGCATCGGGTTTTGTGCTGTTTATCACGCCTTACAAAATAGTCCCCGGTGGCGTGTATGGCATCTCCATTGTGCTGCACTATATCCTCGGCACACCCGTGGGCTTGGTGGCCCTTGCCTTTGATATTCCTTTGACCATCATAGGCATTAAAGTGCTGGGCCCCCGCTTTGGCATGAAAACCGTGATAGGCTTTACGCTCACCGCCTTTTTTAACGACGGCATTACCTACTTTTATGGCTACGAACCACTGGTAAAAGGCGATGCCCTGCTCTCCTCAATATTCGGTGGGCTGTTCCTCGGCGTGGGACTGGCGTTGATTTTTAAATCGAAAGCCACTTCCGGCGGCACCGACATCGTGGCCATGATGATTAGTAAATTCACCAAACTTCCCGTTGGCCAACTGATGATTATGGTCGATTCTACAATTGTTTTGCTGGGGCTAATTGTTTTTAAGGATTGGAAAATCCCGTTGTATTCACTTATCGTGATTTTTATTACCGGAAAAGTGGTGGATACCCTTATGGAAGGCATGAATTACGACAAAGTGCTGTTTATAATTTCCGATAAATACAAAGAAATCGGCGATCGTGTCATCCATGGCCTCAATCGCGGCGGAACACTCTTTAAGGGAGAAGGTATGTACAACGGCAACGAAAAACATGTTATTTTCACTGTGGTTAACAGGCGCGAAGTTGTTATGCTGCAAGAGTATATCCACAACCTCGACCCCCATGCTTTCGTTACGGTACTCAATGCCAACGAAATACTTGGCGAAGGATTTAAATCCCTCGAAGCCAAACTGAAAGATTAATTGCATTTTTAGTTTTTCATTTTTCATTTTTCACTTTTCACTTTTCATTTTGAATAATACATTTTGGGCGGCCGGGTTTTCCACCTTATGGCCTGCGCAAAACCCACCGGGCTGTCCACTGTAGCCGTGCTGCCAAAGGCGGTGTTTCGCTACGGCCGGCAAGGCGCTTCGTCCCTCAGCACTCGCCGGCCTGCTCCACATCCGCATTCATCAGCACGGGCTGCCGTTACCATCCCTTCCGCAATACCTGCCAAATTGATTCTGATAAGTTATTAGCCTACTATATAGAGTCTGCTGATTTTATTTAAGCGGCACATAGTTCAATTTGTACTTTCGGGGTAAAATATTTTCTCAAAAAATAATTTTTCAAGCAGATTTCCGTGTTTCGATAGATTTCCAAAAAGAACACAAAAAAACCCCGGGTTTTTTCTGCTTACGGTATTTTTGTGTGGCTGTTTCTTTTGATATTTTTGGTGGACACCCCGGTTGTTTGCCCTATATTTTTATCCCTTTTTCCTTTAAAAACGCCCTTGCCTTTAAACTCATATAGATGCTATCTCCAGGAAATGTTTCCGGGTAGCGTCCATAAAGCTTGTGATAGTTTCCCCCCAAAGTTCTACATTTCCTGCTTCATTAAAGGCATCCCAACTTCACCGGTCAATCCTGCAGAACCCGTTCACTTCACTTACGTCCACAATCCGTAGGATTGATATATTTATAGCCCAAATGTTGAAAAGACAGGTACGACCCCGTCGGGGTCGAATTTTTAACCCTTTAATTTTTCTATAAATATTTGAACCTTTCGGGTTCGCATTTTTTTTTCGAACTCATTTCTCCGCTTCTTTTGGTTTGTACAACAAATATCAATCCGGTCGTGGATACTATTCTTATGGTTGTCGTACATCCATTTCTGTTGTTCAAATATGCCTGACGTGCTTTACGATGACAATCTCTTGGTTTCTTTTATTACAACCTCGTACGTGTGTTGTTTATCTGTAAATTAGGTTGCAGCCTTTACGGTATTGGGAAAATATTGTTTTCTAACAGGTACTGCATAACGGCTTCTGCGTTATCCGCATTGTTAACCGGTGAAAAACGAAGTTGCGAACCTCATCCGCGTTTGCAACGCGGATGCTTTTATGCTGAACATTTACAATGTTTTCTGAAGCCATCAATATCCGCATCCTTAATGCTTGAAATAAATACGTACGTGTTATAAACGCGTACGAGTATGAGTTTTTTTAAAAAAACATACCCGGTTTAAAAATTTTTATACATTTGCCCTTGACAAAACCAAATTATTGAGTACATTTGTTACTCAATAAGTGAATAGTTGTTAGTGAAAGGAAAACGGTTTAACCAGCCGCTAAAAATCCTGCCACTTTCATTATCCACAAAATAATTATTGAAACCAATCACCCATGAATCACAAAGATTTGGATGTATGGAAGTCAGCAATGCTACTGGCGGAAAATGTTTACAGGGAAACCATTGATTTCCCAAAGCATGAACAGTTTGGAATGACTTCCCAGCTCCGAAGGGCTGCCGTCTCCGTATCTGCAAATATTGCCGAAGGCTCCGCCCGGAAAGGAAATAAGGAGTTAATTCAGTTCCTTCATATTTCATTAGGCTCACTTGCCGAATTGGAAACTCTCATCATTTTATCAAATAAAGTTGGATATTTCAATGACGAGAAACAAGATAATCTGCTGGCGTTGGTTACCCAATGCTCAAAATTAACATACGGTTTAATCAAATATGTAAAAAACAACCCCATTAACCATTAACCATTAACCATTCACCATTCACCATTCACCATTAACCATTAACCATTAACCATTCACCATTCACCATTCACCATCATGCTCGAAGCTTTAATCACATCGAAAACCCGCCTGAAACTGCTTCTTAAGTTTTTCCTGAACTCAGATACAAATGGCTATCTGCGTTCGTTGGAGCCCGAGTTTGGTGAATCTACTAACGCTATCCGCCAAGAGCTGAACCGCTTTGAAAAAGCAGGCTTACTTGCCACCGATTTGGTGGGGAATAAAAAAGTTTATCATGCCAATACCACACATCCGCTTTTCCCTGATATTAACAGTCTGCTTATGAAATATGTCGGACTGGATACGATTATCGATAAAGTGGTGAATAAGCTTGGCGGACTGGATGAAGTGTATCTCGTGGGGCAACTCGCCAAAGGCAACGACAGTAAAATAATCGACCTCTGGTTTGTGGGTGATGATATTGATGCTGTCTATCTGCTCGAGTTGATTGAAAAAGTAGAAACTGTACTGGAACGTAAAATCCGGTACATCATTATAAAAGGACAAGAGCTTTCGGAATTTCTGAAAACCAAGTCCCGGGATGAACTCCTTTTGCTCTGGAAAAGAGCGTAGGGGTTTTTGATTTAAAATTGTTTCTTTCAGTTCCTTGAACATAATTCAATGGGACTTAAGAGGCGGAAGCATGCCTGGAATAGCAATACAAAAACAAGGAATAATTTTAAAAAGGCAGATGAAATTATTTTTATATCTTTGATTTATGATAAAAAAGAGAAATCTGAGAACATGTTTCTGAAAACAATTAATAAGAACAAATTACAACTATGCTAACAGAGCCGGTAAAAGATAAACTTGAAAATACACTTGCTACGTGTGCTGTCCATCATCAAAGAATGATGTTTGCCTATCAAAAAATCAAAGGGCTTTTTCCATTAAATCAAATTTCCTATTAATGTAGCAGAACTAATTGAAGGTCTCAATGAACTTCCTAATCAAACTTTAATACTTTCAAATATCTGGCAAGATATGAAGGCATTTGTAATCAAACAGTTTAATATTATCTTTGACCCAAAATAAAACAACAACATTATTTCTTAAAAAACAAAACCGATGAAATCACGCTTAAACTTCAGGTATTTAACCATTACCATATTGCTTACATCACTTTTTATATTGGTGGGTGTGCCTACTGTATCAGCACAGAACATCAGCACCACAAATGTGCAAAATCTGAGCGACAGCCAAATTGCATCGATTGTCCAAAAGGTGAAAAGCAGCGGCTTAAGCATGGATCAGGCTATTTCTCTCGCAAAAGCAAAAGGCGCTACACAAACACAGATTAACCAACTTATGAGCCGCATACAGCAAATGAATCCGGGAGCGGAAGGTACAACCGTCTCGTCAGTTCCTACCACCGGAAGCATTACGCCGGTAGTCTATTCTGCCAAAGCTCCGGTAAAAGCCGGCCCGACAGCGAAAAGAGTTTTTGGATATCAGCTTTTCAACAACAAAAAACTCTCTTTTGACCCTTCTGTTAACCTTCCTACGCCTAAAAATTATGTGCTTGGTACAGGAGATCAATTGTTTATCAATGTGTGGGGTGCCAGCCAGCAGACCTATCAGCTACAGGTGGATAAATCGGGAGCAATTTATATTCCTTCCCTTGGTCCCATATATGTTGCCGGGATGAACTTTGATGCTGCCGGCAGAAAGATCAAAAAACGACTGTCAGAGATTTACAGTGGTCTTGTCAAAGCCAAACCCGACACCTGGGCCATGGTAAGCCTGAGTATGCTTCGTGCTATTAAAGTGAATATAATAGGCGCTGTAAATGCGCCCGGAACTTATAACCTGCCGGCCACAGCCACCGTATTTAATGCACTTTACCTTTCCGGCGGCCCCAACGGAAACGGCTCTTTCCGGAGTATCAAACTCATCAGAAACAACAGAGTGATAAAAACCATTGATGTTTACGATTTTTTAATTACCGGAAACACTTCAGGAAATGCTCAACTGCGCGACCAGGATGTTATCTTTATCCCTACTTACAAAGAGCGTGTTCAAACCCAAGGCAATTTCAAAAGGAATATGTACTTTGAACTAAAAAAAGGTGAAACCATCAAAGACCTTATTCGTTATGCAGGTGGCTTTACGGATGCTGCTTACAAAGCATCTGTTTCTGTTAACCGGCTGACCGATAAGCAAAAAAAAGTTGTTGATGTGAGCGAAAATAATTATGGTACTTTTCCTATGAAAAATGGTGACGTAGTCTCGGCAGGAGCTATCCTTAACCGTTACACCAACCGTGTTATTATCAACGGCGCTGTTTTTCGTCCGGGTACTTATGAGCTGACACCCGGTATGACACTGGCCGGCCTGATTGCCAAAGCAGACGGGGTGAAAGAAGATGTCTATTCCAACCGGGGCCTCATTATTCGTGAAAAAGAAGACCTTACCAAAGAAGCGATCCCTTTTGATGTAAATAATGTTTTGCAGCATAAAACGACACTAAAATTGCAAAAAGAAGATGTGGTTTTTATTAACACTATTTTCTCTATGCGCGAAGCCCGTTATGTGAACATTTCCGGGGAAATACAAAAATCAGGACGCTATCCATATTACGATAACATGACCATAAACGACTTGATTTTCCTTGCCCAGGGATTTAAAGCCGGGGCGTCTGATTCGTATGTTGAAATTGCCCGCCGGAACTCCCCGGAGGAAGCTTCCAAACCCGGTGCCCGGCTGGCAAAAGTTTATACCATTAAAATTGATAAATCTTTGAAACTCGAAAACGGAAAAGGCTCGTTTGTATTAAAACCTTACGATTACGTCTTTATCCGTCATGCCCCTTCTTATTTTCCGCAAATGAATGTTTCTATAAATGGGGAAGTTAACTACCCGGGCTCCTATACTTTAAAGACAAAAAATGAACGAATTTCTGATCTGTTAAAACGTGCCGGGGGACTCACTAAGTTTGCCTATGCTCCGGGGGCAACGCTAACAAGACAAGGGGCAACAAACGGTGTACAGGCACAAAAGTTGCAGGCTATGGCAATAACGGATACAACGTATAATGTTGATTCTTTACAACTCGCTAAGATGAAGCAAAACAGTTCACTTGTCGAATTAAATCTTGCTGAAATATTAAAACATCCCGGTGGCCCTAATGATTATATCCTTCAGCAGGGTGATGTAATTTCCATTCCCGAATTAAAACAAACGGTGAAAGTAACCGGCGCTGTGATGAATCCCATGAGTTTTACTTATGCTTCCGGCCATACGATAAAATATTACATTAAAAGATCGGGAGGCTATACCAAAACCGCAAAAAAATCAAAGGTTTATGTAATTTATGCTAACGGCATCTCCGCTACAAAAAGCGCTATTATTAAGCCGGGTTGTCAGATTGTGGTTCCTGAAAAACCTAAAAAGCCATTTGTGGATAACACCAGCAGAATTTTGGCTTTTGCCAGTGTCCTCGCCTCCCTCGCTGTTTCGATGGTAGCCATATTCAGGAAGTAATCAACTTGTCCCCCGCTGGCGGGGGTAGGGGGTGGACCTCTCACGTCTGAGACAAGCCGGGATAGGACTGGAAATAAAACGCATAAGTTTAAAGTTGTCAACCATATTCATGAAAGGTCAAACTCAGAACACAGAACTCAAAACTATTAAAATAGAACAAATTCAATAATCATGACAGAACTTCAAAACAACCCCCTTCTCCCTCAACAACCGGTGGAAGAGGATGAAATTGATCTGATACAACTGGCCAAAACCTTGTGGGAAAGCCGTAAAACAGTCCTTAAAGTTACCATTATCTTTATGGTTCTCGGACTGCTTGTGGCTATCTTTACTCCTCCCGAATATCAGGTTACCACGGTTATGGTTCCACAGGTTGGTGGGGAAAAAAGTAAGCTCGGAGGGCTGTCCTCCCTTGCTGCCATGGCCGGTGTGAACCTTAATGCCAGCGGAGGTTCTGAAATAAGCCCCCTGGTTTATCCTAAAATTGTTCAGAGTATCCCTTTTAAAAAAGCTTTACTACAAACGAAATTGACTTTTGAAGGCATAGACCATCCTGTAACCTATTATGACTATTATATGAACTATTATGAAACCGGTTTCCTCGGAAACATAATGAAATATACTATCGGTCTTCCGTGGACAATAAAGAAAGCGCTGTTTACCAGAAAAAAAGCCAGGGTAAAGCCTCTTGCTGACACCAGCAGATTAATCTGGCTGACCGAAGATCAGGAACAATTAGCGAAATACCTCGATGAAACCGTTTATGTCAATGTGGATGACAAAACAGGGAATGTCAGTCTCACCGCCATTATGCCCCAACCTTTGGCTGCTGCGCAACTAGGACAGCGGGCACAAGAGCTGTTACAGAAATTCATCATTGGCTTTAGGATAAAAAAAGCCAAAGCACAGCTCAATTTTATTCAGGGACGCTATGTTGTTCGGAAGAAAGATTTTGAAGCGGCACAGGACCGGTTAGCCCGTTTCCTTGATAAAAACAGAAACGTCAGCACCGCTATTGCCCAAGCCCAACAGGAGAGGCTTCAAAATGAATACCAGCTTGCCTTTGGCGTTTACTCCAACCTCGCTCAGCAACTGGAACAGGCAAAGATTCAGGTGAAACAGGAAACCCCCGTTTTCTCCATAATTCAACCCATAACCATCCCAAACGAACGCTACAAACCCAAACGTACACAAATCCTTATCATCTGGACCTTCCTGGGATTGGTGGTAGGTATCGGACTGGTGTTTGGTAAAAAATACTTCAATAAATTTAAAGAAGAGTGGAACGAGAAAGAGTGAGCGAACTTATTCTGAATGAAGGATAGGTTTGCAGGTTAACTGGCGAGGAAGTTCCGCTATCAGTCTACCACCTTTGAACAATCTTGAACCATCTTGAACCATCTTGAACAACCTTGAACAATCTTGAACCACTTTGAACCATCTTGAACAACCTTTGAACCACTTTGAACTACTTTGAACTACTTTGAACCACTTTGAACAACCTTGAACAACCTTTGAACCACTTTGAACCACTTTGAACCACATTAAACACCCTTAACAAAAATCGTTTTGAAAGTAAATCGTTTTGAGGAACTTGAGGTTTGGAAGTTGGCCAGAGATTTGTCAATATTAATAAAGGAAATTACCTCAGGCGATTTGTTTAAGCATGATGTTCGTTTTCGAGATCAGATACGAGCTGCTTCAGGTTCTGTAATGGATAATATTGCAGAAGGCTATGAAAGAGGAGGGAACAAAGAATTTATACAGTTTCTTTATATATCAAAAGGTTCTTGTGGAGAAGTAAGGTCCCAAAGTTATCGTGCCCTTGACTATGAGTATATTTCTATAGAAAAACAAAAACAGATTAACGATTTAGCCATCACGCTTAATGTCAAATTGAATAATCTGATACAATACTTAAAACAAAGTAATTTAAAAGGCTCAAAATACCATTAATTACGTTTTTCCCATAACAATCTTAAACCACCTTTGAACCACCTTGAACCATTTTGAACCACCTTGAACCATTTTGAACCATTTTGAACCACCTTTGAACCACTTTGAACTATTTTGAACTACTTTGAACTACTTTGAACCACCTTGAACCACTTTGAACCACCTTTGAAGAAGGAAATCAAAGAGTTCTTAACCGAAAAAGCATTGGATATTTTTTAAGGATTTCCCGTTGTACAGAAAACATTAAATCATTCTTCATCAATACAACAACCACAAAAATCTTAATCATGGAAAAAAAAGTAAACCTGACCAACACTAAAGCCCAGATATTGGAAGCCTACAACAAACTGCTGAAACAATTAGAGGAAAAAGCTGCCGACAACCCGAAAGAGGTACGGGAACGGGAGCAAAAACAAAAAACCGTGGAAAAAGCTGCTGCCAACAACGAACCGGCTATCTCTAAAAATATTACTGCATTAAAATCCAATGTTGGTGATGTACTGGATAAAATTGAAGAAAACCTCCTGACCGAATACAAACGCCTTTCCGAAATCCGTGAAGCCATAAAGATAGAGAAGAAAAACCTCGAAGAGCTTTACGAAATTTCTGCCGGTACCGATACGCTTGCTGCCATCCTGCTGGCACAGAAAGAGAAAAGACAGCAGTTCGATATTGAGATGGAGCAGGCCCAAAAGGACTTGAAAGAAGACATTGCGGCAAAGAAAGCCGCTTTTGAAGAAGAAATGGCACAGCAAAAAGCCCGGTGGGAAGCCGAAAAGAAAGCAGTTGGGCTTGCTTTAAAAGAAGAGAAAGAACAAAAATCCAAAGAACGTAAGCGTGAAGAAGAAGAGTATAAGTATTCGCTGGAACAAAACCGTAAAAAAGAACAAGATGCCTATGAATTGAAAAAAGCAGCGCAGGAACGTGAATTGACGGAAAAGAAAGCCGCTTTTGAAAAAGAAATTGCCGAACGCGAAGCATCCATACTTTCTGCCGAGGAAGAGTTGAAAACCTTGCGCCAAAAAGCAGAACAGTTCCCCAAAGAACTGGAAAAGGCCATCAAAGACACGGAAAAACAGGTTACCGAAACACTGGATACCAAATATAAATTTGAAAAAGATCTTTTGGCTAAAGAAACAGAAGGCGAGCTGAAGCTTCGCGACCAAAGCATCAAAACACTGGAAGGTAAAATCAAAGAACAAGAAACACTGATAAAACAACTCACGCAAAAAGCCGACAGCTCCGAGAAAACCGTGAAAGATATTGCGATCAAAGCTCTTGACAGTGCCTCTAAAATTCCCATGACGGGCAAAGAGCCCAAACAGGGTGAATAAAAAAAAACAGATTTTAGAACTCTCCCGGATTAGCAAACTATTAAATGAAGTATAAACTTTCAAAACACGCTACTGAGCAAATTGAAAGGAGAGACCTTTCTCTGTCTCTTGTTGATGAAGTTACCGGTAATCCGGAAAGTGTAATTAAATATGATAATTGTGTTAGTGTCTTTCAAAAGATAATAAATGACGGAAAAAACAATTATCTTTACAGGGTTTTTGTCAACACCTGCAAAAATCCGGGGCTGATAATAACGGTTTATAAAACATCAAAAATTAAGAAGTATGAAAATAAAATATGATAAAGAAGTAGATATTATGTATATCCAGTTCTCCGAAAAAAAAATAAAGGAGAGTGATGAGGATAAAAAAGGCATCATTATTGACTATGATGAAGACGACAGCATTGTAAGTATTGAAATATTAAATGCTTCAAAAAAAATGGAATATCCCAATAGTGTAAATTATGAGTTTGCATAGGCAGAGTTAGCCAGCTCTTGATAGCACCTCAAAGATGCCGGTCGTTAAAGATCAGAAACAGGTAGAGTGAAGAATCTCATAATCAAAGCGTAAGAAAAAATCGTTCAAAATCGTTTAAATTGTTTGAACCATCTTGAACCACCTTTGAACCACCTTGAACAATCTTGAACAAAATTGAACGCCTGAACCTCAAACCTTCCGATTTTTTTAACCCTATAACCTTCCTCCCTTCTGCCTTTGGAACCATGCCGTGTAAAGTATAAAAGTTCCCTTAAAACAAACTGACCAGCTGATTTTCCCTACTTTTGTGCAATGGAAAATTTAATCCCTTTTGAAAAAGGTATGGATCTGACTGCCAAAACACTTGCAGGATTGGAAGAGGTACTCGCCGGAGAACTTAAATCGCTGGGAGCTAATCAAGTGACTACAGGTAAGCGCGTGGTCTTATTTCGAGGAGATCAGGCATTGATTTACAAAGCCAACTACCTCTGCCGGACTGCACTAAGGATTTTGAAACCCATCGGTGTTTTTACAGTAAGAAACGAGGACGAGCTCTATAAAAAAGTAAAACAGATAGACTGGACCCAAATATTCGATTTAAAACAAACATTTTCAATTAAAGCTTCGGTTTTTCATTCTTCCATGAACCACACGCTTTTTGTTTCACAAAAGGCCAAAGATGCCATTGTGGATCAATTTCGCGAAAAGCTTGGAAGAAGGCCG